>JANOYK010000593.1:0-5399 GCA_031428855.1 Burkholderiales bacterium
CGCAGGCGGCATTCTCACCAAGCCGACCCTGATTGAAGTGGCGCGCCGCAATGCCACGGTGGAAAAAATCAAGCAGATCGCTTATGCGGTGGCGTCCGACGAGAAGCGCGCGCTGCTGCAACACCTGGTGCAGTCACGCAACATCAAGCAGGCGATTATTTTCTCCAACACCAAGCTCGGCACCGCACGCCTGGCGCGCCATCTGGCGCAGGCGGGGTTGAAAGCCGATGCGATTCACGGTGACAAATCACAAGGCGAGCGCATCGCCGCGCTCGACAAATTCAAATCGGGCGAAATCGAACTGCTGGTCGCGACCGACGTCGCCGCGCGCGGCCTCGATATTCAGGAGATGCCCTGCGTCATCAACTATGACCTGCCGCATGCGCCGGAAGATTACGTCCACCGCATCGGCCGCACCGGCCGCGCCGGGGCTGAGGGTGACGCGATTTCGCTGTTTTCCCCCGACGAAGAAAAATACCTGATCGACATCGAAAAACTCATCAAGCACAAGATCGAGCGCGCGGTGACACAGGGGTTCGAGCCGGTTGCCTCCGAGCCGCATCAGCACGCCGGGCGGCACGAGCGCAGCCGTGGACGGTTTGACCGCGATACGGGTTCGCGCCATTCACGCAATGTCAAGGTGGAGCGGGTCGAAAAAATCGACCCGTGGTTCATGAAGCCGTATGAAGCGCCGGTGACCGCTGCCGCAGGTGTGGACGCATCCGCACCGGTGAAATCGCCGCTCACCGGCGTTGCCAAAAAATCGGGCATCGGCGCACTGCTGGGCGGCCGCGCCAAGACCTGACGGCTTGCTCGGCTGCGTCACGGCAGCCTTGCGCCGTTCGCCTGCAACGGCACTTGACGCGGGACAATCGCTGCAGGCTGGCGTGCAGACTTACCGCCCCGCCAGTCCGCTACAGACCCGCCGCCCCGGTGCGGCGTCCGATCTCCTCGCCAAATTCCATCAACTCGCTCTGCCGCCCATAGCGCGCGCGGCCCACTTCGCCGCTGGCGGTGGACAGGGTTAAGGTGGTCTCACCCCACAGCCCCGCGCCCAGCTTGACGGCACCCAGCCCGATCAAAGGCAGCATCAACAGCCACACCAGCCCGGCGGGCAGATTCACCATATGCCCGTAGGCTTCAGCGTCGGGCTGTTTTTCGGTGACGCGTTTTTCAATCGCCAGCGCGACGCCGTTGGCAGCGGTTTCCATTTTCTTGTAGCCCGCGCCAACGCCCAATGCCAGAACCAGGATCAGCGCGCCCCAGGCAGCGCGCGCGAGGTCGCGTGCATAGAGGCAGCGCGCCGAGGTGATGGCGCGCAGGGGAATGCTCTCCTCAAAATCACGCGCCGCCAGAATCACCCGCCGGTCGGTCAGCGTGACGGTGCCGCCCAGCAGCGCCACCGGCCCCACACCAAACGAGGTTTCGAGCAAGACTTTTTCATTGTCGGCAAACTGCATGGGATAGTGTTGGCGTGGTGTTGGCGTGGTGTTGGCGTGGTGTTGGCGTGGTGTTGGCTTGCTTGGGGTGCTTGGGGTGCTTGGGGTGGGGCCCGGGGTGCAGCGCTGCGGATGCGGGTTTAAAACTTCTGTGACGCAGTGAGCGCCTGATCGAGATCCCACAGAATGTCATCCACATTCTCGATACCGACCGACAAGCGGATCATGTCGGGCGAGACACCCGCCTTGATCTGCTCTTCTTCGCTTAATTGCCGGTGGGTGGTGGAGGCCGGGTGAATCACCAGCGTCTTGGCATCACCAATGTTGGCAAGGTGACTCATGAATTGGGCCGCGTCGATGAAGCGCTCGCCGGTCGCCTGCCCGCCCGCGCTGGTGCCGCCCGCCCCCGCCTTGATGCCAAACGTCATCAAGGCCGATGCGCCCTTGGGCATGTATTTTTGCGCCAGCGCGTGGTATTTGCCCTGCGGCAAACCGGGATAGCCGACCCACGCCACCAGCGGATGGGCGCTTAAGAATTCGGCCACGCGCTGCGCATTGGCGACATGGCGGTCCATGCGCACATGCAGGGTCTCGCAACCTTGCAGCAGCATCCAGGCGTTGAAGGGAGACAGCGCCGCGCCGAAGGTGCGCAGGGTTTCCATACGGCATTTCATGGTGAACCCAAAGTCACCGAAGGTCTCGTAAAAACGCACGCCGTGATAGCCGCGCGAGGCTTCGGTCATCTGCGGGAAGTTGCCGTTGTCCCACGGAAACTTGCCGGACTCGACAATCACGCCGCCCATGCTGGTGCCGTGACCACCGATGTATTTGGTGGCCGAATGCACCACAATGTCCGCGCCCCACTCAAACGGCCGGCACAGGTAGGGCGAGGCCACCGTGTTGTCGATCATCAACGGGATGCCGTGCGCGTGCGCAATCTTGGCCACCGATTCAATGTCGAGCACGTTGATGAGCGGGTTGCCAAGCGTCTCCCCGTAAATCACTTTGGTCTGCGGCGTGAGCGCGCGGCGGAAATTTTCCGGATCGTCCGGATCGACAAAGGTGGTGTGAATGCCGAGCTGCTCGAAGTTGACAGCGAATTGCGAATAAGTGCCGCCATAGAGCGTGCTCGCCGCCACCATGTGGTCGCCGGTTTTGAGCAGGGTGAGCAGCGCCGTCATTTGCGCGGCCATGCCGGATGCGGTGGCGAGCGCGGCGCGCCCGCCTTCGAGCGCGGCGATGCGCTCTTCAAACACCGCCGTGGTGGGGTTGGACAAGCGCGTGTATACGTTGCCGAAGGTTTGCAGATTGAACAGGCTGGCGGCATGCTCGGCCGAGTCGAACACGTAGGAGGTGGTTTGGTACAGCGGCACCGCGCGCGCGCCGGTGGCAGCGTCAGGTACTTGCCCTGCGTGCAGGGCGAGAGTTTCAAAGGCGTAGTCGCGGTCGGGCATGGGGAGTGCGGAGGGGGTTGTGGCGGCTGGGTTGGGTGCGGTGCGTGTTTGCAGCAGCGGAACTCAGTTGGCAATCTGCTTCGGGCGCTTGGCCGAAATCACTTTGGTGTTGACCCCGGCCCAGCCCAAGCCGCCAAACAGCCGCGCATGCTCAATTTTGACGCAGCGGTTCATCACGCTATCGAGTCCGGCGGCGCGCGCCAGCACATCGGCTTCGGTGTTCTCCACACCGAGCTGCTGCCACAGCACCTTGGCACCGATGGCAATGGCATCACGCGCGATCGGCACGATATCTGCGCTCTTGCGAAAGCAATCAACCAGATCGACTTTGTGCGGGATGTCGCGCAGGGAGGCGTAACACTGCTCACCCAATATTTCGGAATATTTCGGGTTGACCGGAATGATGCGGCAGCCGTGCTCCTGCATGTATTTGGCGGCGAAGTAGCTCGGGCGGAACCAGTCAGCCGAGAGCCCAACCACGGCGATGGTTTTGGCACCGGCCAGGATGCGGCGCAGGGTGGGTATATCGGACATGGGCAGTGTGAGGGAAACCGGTGCTGACAGCGCGGGGGGTGAGTGATGCGAGCGGTGTGGACGATGCGAGCGGTGCGCACAAGAATATCACCCAAACTCAACCCGCAGCTCAGCCCAGCAGATGGCGTGCAGCCCGCTCCAGCGTGACCGCAATGCCGCGCGCATCCAGCGGCAGCGGCTGCGCGCCATTTTGCTTCGAGAGTTTTTCGCCGTCATCTGCCGTCACCACCGGCACATGCAGATACACCGGCGTGGCCAGCCCGAGCGCCTGCTGCAAAAAAATCTGGCGTGGCGTGGAGTCAAGCAAATCAGCGCCGCGCACCACATGGGTGACAGCGGCGTCGGCGTCATCGACCGCCACTGCAAGTTGATACGCCCACTGGCCATCGGCACGCAACAGCACGAAGTCGCCGGTGCCACGCGCAAGGCCGTGCGCGATGGTGCCGCAGGCGCGGTCAGCAAACAATACCTGAGCATCGCCCACCCGCACCCGCCAGGCGCGCGGCGCGCGGCCCGGCGGCACACCGTCACGGCAGGTGCCTGGATACACCGTCTCGCGTCCACGCTGGCCGGGCTGCCCTGGGCGCAACACCGAGTCAGCAATCTCGCGCCGGGTACAGCCGCAGGCGTAGACCAGACCCTGTTCGCGCAGGCGTGCAAACGCGGTGCGATAAGCCGCGTGGCGCGCGCTCTGGTACACCACCGCGCCATCCCACACCAATCCATAGGCGCGCAATGCGCTCATGATCGCCAGATCCGCCCCGGCCACCGTGCGCGGCGCATCCAGATTATCGATCCGCAGCAGCCATTGGCCGCCATGCGCGCGCGCGTCGAGCCAGCTTGCCAGTGCCGCCACCAGCGAGCCTTGATGCAGCGGCCCGCTGGGCGAGGGCGCAAAACGGCCGCAGTAGGGCGCACCGGCAATCGTGACCGGCGGATACAATTTAGTCCAAGTGGATACAAGCTGGTCTAACATATTGGTTGCGCAGCCACCGGCTCCCTCTGGATTTTTAACCACATGTCAGTCCTTCCCCGTGTCAGTCCTTCCCCGTCTGTCGTCATGCGGCAGCTGCGGGGCATCTTAGCGGAGACATCATGAGCCTGTTTTCGGGTCGGCGGCCAGGCGATTTGGGTTTGCAGGAGGGGCGCTTCAAGCCTTGTTCGTGGAAGCCCAATTGCGTCAGCAGCACCGCCGCGCCGGCTGACGCGAAGCATTCCATTGCGCCGTTCAAGGTCAGCGGCAACGCTGGCCAGGCGTGGCAGCGCCTGACAGCCGCCATCCAACAGCAGGAACGCGTCAGCATCGTCAAACAAGACGCCGGCTATCTGCATGCTGAATTCAAAAGCCGCGGCCTCGGTTACATCGATGATGTCGAATGTGCGCTTGACGCCCGCGCCGGGGTGATTCATGTGCGCTCCGCCTCGCGTCTCGGGGTGCGTGATTTTGGCGTCAACCGCGCGCGCATCGAATCGCTGCGCGCCGCATTTGAGCGGAACTGACTGCCGATGCGCAACCTGGCAGCCCCGACCCCGCAGCCGAAACCGGGCACCGGGACGGAATCCGCAGATGTCGCCGGCTTTGATCTGGTGCGCCTCCGGCAAGTCCACCGCAACACGCCCTACATCATCCTGTTCAGCGTCTTCACGGCGGTCGTCACCGGCATGGTGCTGGCCGGCAGAGTGCCGGCCCTGGTGCTGGCGGCGTGGCTGGGCGGCAATGCGCTTGCCGTCATTGTTTTGAGCCTCGGCTGGCGGCGCGTCCAAACTGACGCAGTAGACGCCCTGCGCGCGTGGGAGCGGCAGCTTGCCGCGGGGTTGCTGGCGCAGGGCTAGCTGTGGTTTGGCCTGTTTTGCGCAGAAAACGCTGCCACGTTCGACCAGCGCGTACCGGTGCAGATGATGGCCTATGCCACCGTGTTTACCGGCACGGTGGTCTATTGCATCAGCCTGCCGGCATTTTTGGCGCTGGTGC
>JANOYK010000594.1:0-6187 GCA_031428855.1 Burkholderiales bacterium
GGCTGGCCCAAATCGCTCTATCAACTCGTGTTCGGCGGGCGCAGCTTCACCTCCCCGCGCGGTGTGCGTCTGCGTGAGGCGCTCGAAACCCTCGGACCGATTTTTGTCAAGTTCGGCCAGTTGCTCTCGACCCGGCGCGACCTCATGCCGGCCGATCTGGCCGATGAGCTGGCGCGCCTGCAAGACCGGGTGCCGCCGTTCGATTCCGTCATCGCGGTGCGCGAGATTGAGCGCGCGCTCGGTAAGCCACTCGACCAATTGTTCAGCCAGTTCGATCACACCCCGGTCGCCAGCGCCTCGATTGCGCAAGTCCATTTCGCCATCCTGCACGATGGCCGCGAGGTTGCCGTCAAGGTGCTGCGCCCCAACATGCTGCACGCCATTGAAAACGACCTCGCCCTGATGCGCGTGGCTGCGGGCTTGATCGAATCGCTGTGGGCTGACGGCAAGCGCCTGCGCCCGCATGACGTCGTCGCCGAGTTCGACATGTACCTGCATGACGAGCTTGATCTCATCCGCGAAGCCGCCAACGCCAGCCAGTTGCGGCGCAACTTCGCCCCGGCCGGCCCGCGCGGCCACCTGCTGCTGGTGCCGGAAATTTACTGGGACTGGTGCCGCACCAGCGTCATGACGATGCAGCGCATGAGCGGCATCCCGATCAGCCAGATCGACCGCTTAAAAGGGGCCGGAGTCGATTTACAAAAACTCTCGCGTGATGGCGTGGAGATTTTTTTCACCCAGGTGTTTACCGACGGCTTCTTTCATGCCGACATGCACCCCGGCAATATTTTTGTCTCGGAAGCGCCAGACACACTTGGGCGCTACATCGCACTCGACTTCGGCATCGTCGGCACGCTGTCAGAGCACGACAAGGACTACCTCGCCAAAAACTTCCTGGCGTTTTTCAACCGCGACTATCACCGCGTCGCCACGCTGCACGTCGAGTCCGGCTGGGTGCCGCGCAATACCAACGTCGAAGCACTCGAAGGCGCAGTGCGTGCCTGCTGCGAGCCGATCTTCGACAAACCGCTGCACGAAATCTCGCTCGGCCAAGTGTTGCTGCGCCTGTTCCAGACCTCGCGCCGTTTCAATGTCGAAATCCAGCCGCAGCTGGTGCTGTTGCAAAAAACCCTGCTCAATGTCGAAGGCCTCGGACGCGAGCTTGACCCGCAGCTTGACCTCTGGGCCACCGCCAAGCCTTACCTCGAACGCTGGATGAAAGAGCAACTCGGCTGGGACGGCTTCGTCAAAAACATGGAGAAGGAAGCGCCCTACTTCGCCAAGATGGTGCCGCAATGGCCGCGCCTGATAACCCAAGCGCTCGACCGCGCCGCCGCGCCGCCCGATAACGCCGCCCTCAAAGCACTCGCCGCCGAACAGCAGCGCACCAGCCGCCGCGTGGGCTGGATCGCCGCCGCGCTGGCGCTGCTGCTGGCGTGGGAAGCGTGGCAGGCGTGGCGCATGTGGCATTGAGCTGGCGCACGCGCGGCGCGCAGCATGGCTTGTCCGTGATGGGTTCGGGCCCGGCATTTACGGCGCTGCGAGTTTTTGGTTTCGCACTGCTGTGCGCGTGTGTCCTTACGCTTGCACCACAGTCTGTGCGCGCGCAACCGGCTGCGTCCACCGCCACACCGCCTGCCGCGCAGCCCCTCCTTCTGGCCAACGAATACCACCCCGGCATCGATGTCAGCCGCTATCTGGTGAGCGAAAAATATGACGGCGTGCGCGCGGTGTGGGACGGCACCACCCTGCGCTTTCGCAGCGGACGCGAGGTGGCTGCGCCGGCATGGTTTGTCGCCCGGCTGCCGACCACGCCACTCGATGGCGAGCTGTGGCTCGCGCGCGGCAAATTTGATGAACTCTCCGGCATTGTGCGCAAGGCGCAGCCGGTGGATGACGAATGGCGGCGCGTGAGCTATCTGATTTTCGAGTTGCCCGGCGCGCCCGGCACCTTTGCAGAACGTTATGCGCGCATCACCGGGCTGGTGCGCGAGACGGCGTGGCCGCCGCTGCAGGCGGTCGAGCAAGTGCGTCTGCCTTCGAGACGCGCGCTCGACGCCAAACTCGCGGCGGTGGTCAAAAACAGCGGCGAAGGTTTGATGCTGCATCTGGCCGATGCGCCCTATGTCACCGGGCGCAGCGATGTGTTGTTGAAGATGAAACGCTTGCACGACACCGAAGGCGTGGTCGTGGCGCACCTGCCCGGCAAAGGCAAATACAGCGGCATGATGGGTGCATTGCAGATCGAAATGCCCGATGGCCGCCGCTTCAAACTCGGCACCGGCTTTACCGATGCGCTGCGCAAAAACCCGCCGCCGCCGGGCAGCACGGTGACCTACACTTACCGCGATTTCACCAGCAGCGGCTTGCCGCGCTTCGCCAGTTTTTTACGCGTACGCACTGATCCCTGACCATGCATCACCGCTGAAACCCGCCCCCACCAACGGTTTCAGATCGATGCCCATCTACGTAAACCGGCATAAATAGTTCGATATCACTAAACCAAGGACCCCGATGAAATTGAATCTGCAAAACAAAGTTGCCATCGTCACCGGCGCCACCCAGGGCATTGGCCTGGCCACTGCACACGCGCTCGCTGCCGAAGGCACCTCAGTGGTGATCGCCGCGCGCGGGCGCGAGCGGCTTGATGCGGCGGCCGCCGCCATCCGCGCAGCAGGCGGCAAAGTGTGTGCGGTGCAGGCCGACATGTCCAAGGAAGCCGACTGCGCACGCGTGGTGCAGGAGGCGCTCGCCGGGTTCGGCCGCGTCGATATTCTGGTCAACAACGCCGGCACTTCCAATCGCGGCGCGTTCGAGTCGGTGACCGACGCCACCTGGCAATCAGACTTTGATCTCAAGTTGTTCGGCGCAATCCGGTTAACCCGTCTGGTGATTCCCGAAATGCGCAAGCAGGGCGGCGGGCGCATCATCAACCTCACCAACATCGGTGCCAAGCAGCCGCCCGCGCAATCGATGCCGACCTCGGTGACGCGCGCCGCCGGCCTCGCGATGACCAAGGCCCTGTCGAAAGAATTTGCACCCGACAATATTTTGGTCAACACCGTCTGCATCGGTCTGATCCGGGCCGGCCAGCACGAAACCAAAGCAGCCAAGGCCGGACGCAATGTCGAAGATGTGTATACCGAAATGGGCAAGACGATTCCGCTCGGACGCGTCGGCCTCGCCGAAGAAGTCGCCAACGTCATCACGTTTCTCGCGTCCGATGCCGCCAGCTACGTCACCGGCACCAGCATCAATCTTGATGGCGGCACCTCGGGCGTGCTCTAGGCTGGCAGCCAGACGCACACACTGTTTTCAGCCCGGTCTGTTGCACCCAAGAGCCGGCCCGGCAGCACTCACGCAGTCATCCACTCTGCAACACTTCCATCACCCCGCCACCATCAGGAGAAGCCATGAATCGATTGACCGCAGGTGTCGCACTGAGCGCCGTCACAGCCGGCATGATCGCCGCCAGCCCCGGCGCAGCCGCGCAAGAAGACCCGCGCCGCTTCAAGCTCACGCCGATTGCCGAAATGACACCGGATCAGAAAAAATATGTCGACAACGTGCTGTCCGGCCCGACCTCGTCCACCGGCAGCGCGGCGGCAGTGGTGGGCGCACCCACGATTGGCGCGCCCTTCAATGTGTATTTGCGCAGCCCGATCCTGGCCGATCAATTGCGCCGCGTCGCCGAGCACATCCGCTTCAAAAGTTCGCTGCCGTTCAAACTCAATGAATTCGCCATCCTCGTCACGGCGCGCCACTGGGGCGCGCAGTACGAATGGTTCGCCCATCACCGCCTCGCGCTCAAGGCCGGCCTTAACCCGGCGATTGCCGAGGAGTTGGCACAAGGCAAGCGCCCCACCGGCATGGACGCAGACGAGACCGCGATCTACAACTTCTCGCACGAACTGCACAACACCCATCAGGTCAGCGACGCCAATTACAAAGCGGTGGTCGACAAATTCGGCGAGCAGGGTGCGGTCGATTTGATCGCGGTCAACGGCTACTACGTGCTGGTGGCGATGGCGCTCAACGTGGACCGCACGCCGTTGCCAGGCGGGGCCAAGCCGCCGCTGGCACCGCTCAAATAATCTGCCGCACGCAGCCCCGGTAGCCCACGCAGACCCCGCAGCACCGTGCAGCTGCGCTGCCTGCGGGCCGCCGGGTTCCCGATCTTCTTTCACCATCAGGAGACAGCCATGCAAAACGCCAACGCTTACGCCCGCGCCAATGTCTTTTCGCGCACCACCTCACTGTTCCTCCTGGCGTGGCTGGCGCTCGCCACCTCCGTTGCATCGGCACAGAGCGCCCCCGCCGCGAAAGAAAGCACCTGGATCGTCAAAGACTTCCGCTTTCACACCGGCGAGACATTGCCTGAATTCAAACTGCACTACACCACGCTCGGCAATCCCGCCAACGACGCGGTACTGGTGCTGCACGGCACGACAGGCTCCGGCACCGGCTTGCTCGCCCCGGCCTTCGGCGGCGAGCTGTTCGGCGCAGGCCAGCCACTCGACGCCAACAAATATTTCATCATCCTGCCCGACGTCATCGGCCACGGCAAATCGAGCAAACCATCCGACGGCCTGCGTGCCAAATTCCCGCGCTACAACTACAACGACATGGTCGACGCCACCCAGCGCCTCGTCACCGAGCGCCTCGGCATCAAACGCCTGCGCCTCGTCATCGGCAACTCGATGGGCGGCATGGAGACCTGGATCTGGGGCACGCGTTACCCGGACCTGATGGACGCGCTGGTGCCGATGGCCTCACTGCCGGCCGAAATGTCGAGCCGCAACTGGATGCTGCGCCGTCTCATCATCGACACGATCCGCAATGACCCGGCCTGGAACAACGGCAACTACACGGCGCAACCGAAGAGCGCGCAGTTCGCCGCCGTGTACTACAACCTTGCCACCAACGGCGGCAACCAAGCGCTGCAAAAAGCCGCGCCGACGCGCGCGCAAGCCGACCAGCTGCTCGATGCCCGCCTCACCGCGCCCTGGACCGCAGACGCCAACGACTCGCTCTACCAATGGGATTCCTCGCGCGACTACAACCCCGCGCCCGGCCTCGACAAAATCAGCGCCCATCTGCTCGCCATCAACTCCGCCGACGACGAGCGCAACCCGCCCGAAAACGGCGTACTCGAGCGCGAAATCAAGCGCGTCAAAAACGGCCGCATCCACCTGATCCCCGCCAGCGAAAACACGGCGGGGCACGGCACTACCGGTCAGGCGAAGAATTGGAAAGCCCAGCTCGACGCGTTTTTGCAGAGCGTGCCGCGCGGAGCGCGGTGATGTGATATTCGGCGGGGCAGGATGGGAGGAGTTCAGGCGCTCTGCAAGCAGTGCTGGAAGAGGTGGGTAGTGATCCAGCCTTGGTGAGTGCCGCGCTCGCCGATATCGCGCGGGCGCGTGCTGCGTGGGCTGGCTAAATCAGCCCGTGATAAGACCCGCCATCCAACTGCAAATTCTGCCCCGAGATAAACCCGGCCTGCGCGCTGCATAGAAACGCGCAAGCATCGGCGAACTCGCCCGGTGTGCCGAAGCGTTTCGCGGCGACGGTGTCGGTGATGCGGCGGCGCGCCTCGGTCAGGTCGATGTTCTGCGCCTTCATCATGCGCTCGGCCATGAACTGCTGGCGCGGTGTGTCGATGCGCTCGGGCAACAGGTTGTTGATGGTGACGTTGTCGGCGGCGGCTTCGAGCGACATGGCTTTGGCGAAGGCGGTGACGCCGGTGCGCGCGGTGGTCGAGAGTGCCATGTGCGGGCGCGGGCTTTTGACCATCGCGGAGGTGATGTTGACGATGCGGCCAAACTTGCGCGCGCGCATGCCGGGCAGGTGCGCGCGCATCAGCAAAATCGGCGCGAGCAGGTTGGCTTCGAGTGCGGCGATCCAGGCGGCGTGATCCCAGTCGCTCAATTTGCCCGGTGGCGGGCCGGCATTGTTGTTGACCAGGATGTCGGCTTCGGGGCAGGCGTCGAACAAGGTTTGACGGCCTGCCTCGGTGGTGATGTCGGCGGCGACGCCGAGCACGGCCGGCGCGGTGCCGTCTGCACTGGTGCCGAGAGTTTGGGTGATGCTGGCGATAGCAGCGGCGAGACGCGCCGGGTCGCGTCCGTTGATGAAGACAATGCAGCCCTCACGCGCGAGAGCGGTGGCGCAGGCGAGGCCGAGGCCT
>JANOYK010000595.1:0-1544 GCA_031428855.1 Burkholderiales bacterium
CACCGCACCTGGCACCGAACTTAGCACCGGGTCTGGCACCCGGTCTGGCGCCGCCCCCGCCACCGCCCGCAGCGCTGCGCCGATTGGCCGACCTCGCCGCCACGCAGCGCGTGGTGCGCCAGCACCCGGTGCTGCTGTCGATGACACTGCTGGCCGGCTGCGCATCGATGATGGTAGGCAACGCCTATCACGCGCAAATGCCGGAATACGCGCATGACCTGGGACACGGCAATGCCGGCTTCTCCTACAGCATGCTGCTCGCGGCTGACGCTGCCGGCGCACTCGCAGCCGGTCTCGCGCTCGAAGCGCGCGGGCTGCTGCGCGCCAACGCGCGCACCGCCTTCGGGCTGGCCTTGCTGTGGTGTGGCGCGCTGGCCGGGTTCGCGCTGGCCCCGGCCTATCCGCTCGCGCTGGCACTGCTGTTTGCAGCGGGCTTTCTCGAATTGGCGCTCTACACCATGACGCAAACCCTGGTGCAGGTGCATGCGCCCGCCGAGGTGCGCGGCCGCGTGATCGGCCTCTATGCCATGAGCGCGCTCGGGCTGCGCACCTTCAGCGGCTTCACCGTCGGCATGTTCGGCGCGGTGGCCGGCATCCATCTCTCGCTTGCGTTGTCGGCTGCGGTGCTGGCGCTGATCGTGATCGTATTATTTGTGTGGACGGCGCAGCGCGGGCAGTGAGGAGCTGCGCTGCGCGGCACTGGCCAGCGTAAAGCCCCGCAGCGCACTGCGCCGTCTGCGTGATAGACCACGCGGTGCCAAGCGCTGCCCCAATAAAAAAGCCACGCAATGCGTGGCTTTTTTTATCGCAACCGGCGCACCGGTTATGCAATTACTTCGGTGCCGATGAGCGGTTCGACGTTACCTTGGTTTTCTTGACCAGTTCAAGCATCTTGAAAGTGGCTTTGGGTGCGCCAGCAAACAAGCGCTTGAGGTCTTTACCGAGGCAACGGCGCTCAAGCGTGTTGCGGCGGGTGCGTTTACGTTCTGCCACGATGAATACTCCTTGAATGGGGTGGGTCTATTGGGGAACCGGTGATTATACCCGGCTTCTGACGGAAAACCGCGTGCGCGGCAGGTTTAGTGCTGCCAATTCCGGTACCGCCAGTCCAGCCCTGCGATCCCTGCGAGCCCAAGCTCCCCTAAGCCGGCACACCACACGCGGGTGCCGTGATGGAGTCTGTGGCAGGCGCCGGCGCATAGGCCTCCGGCGGCTGCGCCAAATAGAGCGCCAGCACCGCATCCATCGACTGCACATGGTTTTCAAACCATTGCGCCAGGGCCGGGCCGAGGCTTTGGGCGATCTGCCAATTGCCGTCGGCCACGCGCTGGCGCACCGCACGCACGGTTTCGGTCACCATCTCGTGTTCACCAATGTGGCAGCCGATCGGCGGGAAGTTGCTCGCCTCCATCTGCGCATTTTCAAATGCAAAATGGGCATCGCAATGGGTTTGCAAGTGGTCGAGCGCGGCTAGTACCGCATCACCCTGGGCGGTGCTAACGGCGTTGAGCGCGTCGATGAAATCGGCGTGGTGGCGGTCAATC
>JANOYK010000596.1:0-5499 GCA_031428855.1 Burkholderiales bacterium
ACTTCTTCGGCGATCGGTTTGAGCAGGTCCTGGTCGAGCACCGCGTTCCAGTGTTTCAGGTCGCGGAACAGGAAGGGCGCGTCGATGAAGGGCGCGGCTTTCGAGAAGGTCGACATGTGGGCCGGCGAAACGATGGCGTAGTCGACTGCCTTGCCTTGGTTCATGTAGGCGAAATAATCTTTCTCCAGTCCCAGTTCGCTGTTTTTGTGCAGCACGAAGTTGACCGGCTTGCCGTAGTACTTTTTGACCAGCGATTCGAACCGCACCAGCGCGCGGTTGAAGGCGTGGTCGTCGGCGAACTGCACGGCACCGTGCAGGGTGATGGCCCCTTGGGCCTGCGCGCCGGCGGAAAAACCGCCAAGCATCAATGCGCCGGTAATGCCAATGCTGCCAAGTGCGAGTCTCCTGAGTCGTTTCATTGTGTCTCCTCGAATGGGATGTGGGATTGTGGGGTATGGGATCGTGGGAATGGCTAGGGCATCTGCGGCGGGTATGTGCGAGTGAGTTGCGCGCAAGCCGCCGCGGATGTCTGCTGCCGGATCGGTCAATTGGTCTGACCAATTCGCAAGATTGTACAAGTTGCGCCCGGTCTCTACATGCATCGCGCTTTGGTGGAGTGGTGCCGCCGGTGCAGGCACCCCGGCATGGGCTTTGCTACAGTGCCTTCAATCGACTTATTGCATTCATAATGGGTTCGTCAGTCACTGCCGTGCTGTTTTTCCGGTCGGCGCTGCTGGTTGGACATGGCCCAAACAATGACAGCCAGCTTGCCTCTGGCACAGTGGACAGGTTTTCCGGAATACACCATCGATGAAAAATATCTTCGACGAAATGCGCGCCCCAGGTTTGGGCGCAACGGCGGACATCCGCACCCATTACGCGCCTTATCAGGATTGGCTGACCCAGATGCCGGCGGCAGTCATTGCGCAAAAACGCGCCGAGGCCGACTCTGCGTTTCACCGCTATGGCATCACCTTTGCCGTCTATGGTGACGGTGCAGACGCGGATGCCGGTGCGGGCACCGAACGTCTGATTCCGTTCGACATCATTCCGCGCATCATTCCTGCCGCCGAATGGGACACCCTGGAGCGCGGCCTCAAGCAACGCGTCACCGCGCTCAATCTGTTTTTGCATGATGTCTACGGCGCGCAGCGCATCATCGAGGCCGGGCTGATCCCGGCGGAGCAGGTGTTCTGCAATGCCCAGTACCGCCCCGAAATGCAGGGCCTGGCGGTGCGCAACAATATTTACGCGCACATCGCCGGCATCGACATCGTGCGCGCCGCGCAGCCGCATCAAGCGGCCACTGCGGCCGACTATTACGTGCTCGAAGACAATTTGCGCGTGCCCTCGGGGGTCTCTTACATGCTCGAGAACCGGCGCATGATGATGCGCCTGTTCCCTGAATTGTTTGGGCGCTACGGCGTCGCGCCGGTCGAGCACTATCCCGATCTGCTGCTCGACACCCTGCGCCAGGCGGCACCGGTCGCGCTCGACGACCCCACCGTGGTGCTGCTCACGCCCGGCGCCTACAACAGCGCCTATTTTGAGCACGCCTTCCTCGCCCAGCAAATGGGGATTGAACTGGTGGAGGGCAAAGACCTCTACGTGCATGACGAGACCGTCTACATGCGCACCACCCAGGGGCCGCAGCGGGTCGATGTGATCTATCGCCGCATCGACGATGACTTTCTCGATCCGCTCACGTTTCGCGCCGATTCCGCGCTGGGCATTGCCGGCCTGTTGTCGGTGTATCGCGCCGGGCGCGTCACTCTCGCCAACGCCATCGGCACCGGCGTCGCCGACGACAAATCGATTTACCCCTATGTGCCGGACATGATCCGGTTTTATTTGTCCGAAGAACCGCTGATCGCCAACGTGCCGACGTTTCAATGCCGCAAGCCCAATGAACTGTCGTACACGCTGGCCAACATGCATG
Source organism: Burkholderiales bacterium (assembly GCA_031428855.1). Classification (GTDB taxonomy): domain Bacteria; phylum Pseudomonadota; class Gammaproteobacteria; order Burkholderiales; family JAEUOS01; genus CANJDH01. Next base: position 1,940 of record JANOYK010000596.1, read on the forward strand.
CATTGGTGGTCAAGGAGACCCACGGTGCGGGCGGCTACGGCATGTTGGTGGGGCCGGCCTCGACCAAAAAAGAAATTGCAGCATTCCGGCTGCGGGTGCAGGCGGAACCGGCCAAATACATCGCCCAGCCAACGCTGGCCCTGTCGGCCTGCCCTACGTTTGTCGAAGCCGGCATCGCGCCGCGCCACCTCGATTTGCGGCCCTTCGTGCTCTCCGGCAAGGAAGTGCGCATGGCGCCGGGCGGCCTGACCCGGGTGGCACTCAAGGAAGGCTCACTGGTGGTCAATTCCTCGCAGGGGGGCGGCACCAAGGATACCTGGGTGCTGGAGGCACAGATGTCGCAATCACAGTCGCAAACCCAATCGCAATCGCAATCGCAATCGCAAACCCAATCGCAGTCGCAAACGCAAACGCAAACGCAGTCGCAATCGCAGTCACCGTCACCGTCACAGTCGCAGTCCGCATCAGCGGCGCCGTCAACACCTGCGTCAGCGGGAGCTGCCTGAATGCTTTCCCGCACTGCTGACGCTCTCTACTGGATGGCACGCTACACCGAGCGCGCCGAAAACATCGCACGCCTGATGGAAGTGTCGTACCGCATGTCACTGCAGCGGCATGGTGCGGACAGCGGCTATTGGGGCGCTGCCCTCGGCATCACCGGACTCGAAGCCGCCTACAGCGCGCGCCACGGCGCGATCAGCGCCAACGCCGTGCTGCGCTTCATGGGGGCGGACTTTGGCAATCCCTCATCGATCCTCTCCTGCCTCAAGGCCGCGCGTGAAAACTGTCATGCCGTGCGCGGCACCGTGACATCGGAAGTGTGGGAGACCATCAACACCACCTGGCTCGAAGCGCGCACCTCGGCCGCAGTCTTGATGCAGGGCGAGGTGTCGGGCAGCGACCTGACCAAATATTTTGAATGGGTCAAGTTCCGCTCGCATCTGTCGCGCGGCGTCACGGTCGGCACCATGCTGCAGGATCAGGCGTTTCACTTCATCCGGCTCGGCTCTTTTCTTGAGCGCGCCGACAACACGGCACGTCTGCTCGACTTCAAATACGACGAGCTGGCGCCGCAGGACGATGCCGGCAGCGAGTATTACGAATGGGGTGCGCTGCTGCGTTCGCTCTCCAGCTTCGAGATTTACCGCAAGGTGTATCGCGACGTCATCACACCGAACCGCGTCGCCGAGTTGCTGATCTTGGGCGCCGACATGCCGCGCTCCATGCTCACCTGCATGAAGGAAGTGCAGCAAATTCTCGATCTGGTCGCCAATGCGCGCTCGCACGAAACGCAGCGAATGGCAGGCAGCCTGCACGCGCACCTGCGCTATGGCCGCATCGACGACATCCTCGCCGTTGGCCTGCACGGTTACCTGACCGACTTCCTTTCCAAAACCGCTGAACTCGGCAATCGCATCGCCCAGGATTTTCTGGTGCCGGTGGCGTAGGAGATCGCATCATGCTGCTCGACATTCGCCACGAAACCACCTACCGCTACGCACAGGCGGCCAGCTACAGCATGCAGTACATCCGCCTGTTTCCGCGCACCGACGGCGGCCAGCGCATCCTGCACTGGAGCATCGAAGCACCGGGGCGGCGCTGGCGCCAGGTGGATGCCTACGGCAATCAGGTCTACGCCATGTCGCTGACCGACACCCATCACGAAATCCGCATCAGCGCGCATGGCCAGGTCGAAACCTCGGACGAGCGCGGCCTGCTGCTGCCACATGATTCCAGCGTGCCGCCGCTGGCGTTTGCGTTGCAGACGCCGCTCACCGCAGCCGATGCGGGCATTGACAATCTCGCTGGGGCATGCCTCGGAGAAGCGCATGGAATGGGCGTCTCCAATCAAGATGCCCTGCAAGCCTTGATGGAAGCCATTTTCCAGAGGGTGGCCTATGCAAAAGGCTCGACCGAGGTGACCGCCACCGCCGCCGAAGCGTTGGCGCAAGGCGAGGGCGTATGTCAGGACATGGCCCACCTGTTTCTCGCCGCCTGCCGCGCCCGCGGCGTGCCGGCGCGCTACGTCAGTGGCTACTTGATGACGGAAGACGACCAGCATGCCGCGTCACATGCCTGGGCCGAAGCCTGGGTCGCCGACGCGCATCGCGGCACCGGTGCCTGGCTCGGCTTTGATGTCACCAATAACCGCCTGGCCGGCCCCGAGCTGTGCCGCCTCGCGGTAGGCCGCGACTTCATGGATGCCGGGCCGATTCGCGGCATGCGCATCGGCGGCGTGGATGAGGAAATGCAGGTGCGGGTGGCGGTGGCGGGGCAGTAGGTACATTGCCGCATCAAATTTTGGTGACAAGGGAATACGAAATGAAAGCCAAGTGCTGCAAGCGAATGCGGGCGCCAGCGATGGTGCCTGCACCGGTAAAATGACGGAACTGCAGGATCAGGAGTGCGCCATGCAAACCACCGCCGATATCGTCAAGCCAAAACCCGCACGCAAAGCGTCGAAACCACGCAATAAATTCGACCTGCCGGCCGATGAATACCTGCGCCTGGACCCGGTGAATGAAAAAGCAGTGATTGACTCATGCCGTGCCGCCGAGCGTGGCGAGTTGGTGGAATACGACCCGCGCAAACGATGATTGTCAGTTTCACCGGCGACGGCATCCGCGACCTTGGCTACTGGGAAGCGACCAACGTTCGCATGGTGGGCAAGATCAACGCGCTGATTACCAGCATTGAGTTGTCGCCGTTCAATGGCTTGGGAAAGCCCGAGGCGCTAAAGGGCGACCTGAGCGGCTGGTGGAGCCGGCGCATCACAAAAGAGCACCGGCTGGTCTATCGCATCAACGCCGGAGCAATAGAAATTTCGCGCTGCCGTTATCACTACAAGAAATAATTCCTGCATGAAGCCGGTTTGCGGTTTTGACTCAGCCTCAATGTGTTGGTGTGAGCGGGTTGCAGGCCATCGATCGCATGAAATCGTTGGTGGGGGCCAGTTTCAGAGGAGTGACTAGAAATTATCCAGTTGCATTAAATTGCGCCCCTATTCGAAGTGAACTCAGTACCCCATGCTTTGTGATGGCGATTGGCTGCCGGATGGCATCGTGGCATCCGCTGGCCCCATGCTCTGTGTTTGAGTCTGCATTTGTGTTTGTGTCTGATTGCCGGAGACCATCGCTGCATCCGCGTCGAGCGGCATCACCGTCACCCGCACCTCCATCTCCTGCGCACCGCTACCCAGCACCACGCCACGCAGGGGCGTGACATCCGAAAAATCGCGGCCCCATCCAAGGGTGATGAATTCGGTGTCGGCAAGCTTGCCCTTGGTCGGGTCGAAATCGACCCAGCCGAATTCGGGGCAGTAGGCCGACACCCAGGCGTGCGACGCGTCGGCGCCGGTCAGGCGCGGCTGGTCGGCCGGCGGGCCGGTCAGGATGTAGCCGCTGACATAGAGTGCGGGAAATTGTCCGCATCACCCCACCATCACCCCACCATCACCCGAACCGGTTTGCCAATTCGTCCCAGCATCCCGACCAGGGCATCAATGGTGAACTTCGCGGTCTTGTGATTGACCACATCCGAGACGCGTGGCCGCGTGACAT
>JANOYK010000597.1:0-4977 GCA_031428855.1 Burkholderiales bacterium
ACCGTTGAGCGCTGCGATCACCGGACACGGCAGCGCTTCGATGGCATCACAGACATCGCGCATCAGGTTGAAGACGCGGTCGAGTTCTTCGGCATCGGCCAGCTGCGCGTAGGCCTTGACGTCGCCGCCGGTGCAGAAGAAACGCGGGCCTGCACCGGTGATGATGACCGCGCGCAATGCCACTTCGGCGGCGCACGCGCGTAGTTCATTACCCAGCGCCAGCGCTACGCTGCCGCTGATGGCATTACCCGCCTCAGGGCGATTGAGCCGCAGAACCAGAGTGGTGCCGTGCCGCTCCGTGAGGATGAGCGGGCTCGCCGGGGTCTGGTTCGAGAGCGTCATCCGTGTCTCACTCCGCCTTGATGCCGAAGTCCTTCACGATCTTGGTATAGCGCTTGATGTCTTCTGTCACCAGCGCATCGAGCTGTTCGGGCGAGCCGCCGATGATGCGTCCGGCCTGGGCTTCGATGCGCTCCTTGACCTGCGGTGATTTGAGCGCTTCGAGCGTGGCCTCATGCAACAGCTTGATGACCGCTGCCGGCGTTGCGCGCGGCACGAACATGGCAATCCACGTATCCATGTCGTAGCCGGGGAAGCCGCTCTCGGCGATGGTCGGCACGTTCGGCATCAGCGGCGAGCGCTCCGGCGAGGTCACAGCGATGGCCCTTAGCTTGCCGCTGCGGATATGCGGTATCAGCCCGGCGGTGGTCGAGAGAATGAACGGCACCTGGCCGCCGATGACATCGATGATGCCCGGGCCGGCACCGCGATAGGGTACGTGCGTAAACTTGACCGCCGCGAGAGACTCCAGGTAGGCCGCAGCGAGGTGGCCGGGCGAGCCGACGCCGCCATTGGCGACCAGGCGCTTCTTGTTGCTGTCAGCCGCTTCAAGCTTGAGGAACTGCTGCAGCGTGGTGGCCTCGGCACCGGGATGCGCTGCCAGTGTTTGACCGAGCGAGCCGATCAGGGTGACGCCGCGCAGATCGCGTTCGGTGTCGTAGGGCAGCTTCGGGTAAAGCGCCTGGTTGATCGCGTGGGTGTTGACGTTAAAGCTCACGGTGTAACCATCTGCGGCAGACTTGGCGACTGCTTCGGTCGCGACGATGCCGCCGGCGCTCGGGCGGTTTTCGACCAGCACCGATTGCTTGAGGATTTCACCCATGCGCGTGTTGAGGGATCGCGCAATCGCGTCGGTGCCGCCGCCGGGCGCGAACCCGATCACCAGTTTGACCGGGCCCTTGGTGGGGTACTCCTGTGCGCTGGCGAGCGCTGCCGTCAGAACAGTCAGTGCAGCCAGGCTTTTCAACAGCGCTCGTGTCATATCGTTTCCTCGTTGGATGAATTACTTTATTGGTGCGGCCATCGCCGCATCGGTGTCAGGACTACGCATCTGCGCCATAGCCGCCGTCCACCTGCGGTTCGACAAAATGAATCAGCAGGCCGCCGCCGAAATTGGACGGGTGGACAAAACCGATTTTCGAGCCGCGTCCACCAGGGCGCCCGACCAGATCAATCATGCGCCAGCCATCGGCGGCCAGCTTGGGCAGGGTGGCATCGATGTCGCGCGTGGCGAAGGCGACGTGCGCGAGGCCAGGGCCGCGCCGCGCCACATATTTGGCGATGGCACTCTGGTCGCCCTTGGTGTTGCCCTGCTCTTCGCCCAACTGCTCTTTGGGTTTCATCGATGGATCGAAATCCATCAACAACTCCAGCTCGCAATCGCCGACGGTGATGAAGACATCGCGCAGGCCGCCGAGAATCTGCGGCGCGCGCGCGTGATAGACCGCACCGTATTTGTCGGAGATGAAACTCTCGGTGACGTTGCGAATTTCGATGTCAGTCTGCGTGCTCTGAATCGGGCAACCGAGATTGCCGGTGAAGACGCGTACGGTGGCGTCGTTGTCGTTGGTGGCGATGCCAAGGTGATCGATCTTGTAGGCCGGCCCGGCGTTCGCTGGAATCGGCAGTGGCTCAATGAAGCGGGTGCGGATGCCGACGGTCGCGGCTGGATCAATCGAGACGAAGCGTTTGCCGTTCAGCCCGGCACCGGTGCCGGTGACGGGCAAGCCATGCTGAGTTGCCGTGGCCGCCGGGTCGGTCGCGCCCAAGGCCATGTGATGCACGCCCGGAAAGCGCGGTTCGTCCAGATACGGGTCATCCACATCAAACACCGCCAGGGCCGACTGACCGATGCCGAAGAACGGAATCGCGCGCCCCTGCAGCGTGACATCGGTGCGCGCGAGGCCGAGTGACTCGCCGAGGAAGCGGCACACCGGCTCGACGTTGCGCGCCGCCAGGGCCAGGTAGTTCAATGCGTAGCCAGCCATGTCAGAGTTCCTCCCGCTCAACCAAATGCACCAGCACACCACCGAGCGCGGCAGGATGCAGAAAGCCGATGCGGGCACGGCGCGAACCGGGGCGCCCGACCGTATCGATCAGACGGTAGCCGACTTTGCCGAGGCGGCTGAGCGCGGCGTCAATATCCGGCGTCTTCAATGCAAGATGATGCAGCCCGGCACCGCGCGCGGCAATGTGGCGCGCGATGGCGCTGCGGTCGGCGCGCGTATCACCTGCGGCATCGTGCCGTGCCGTGTCGGCACTCACATCAACCGTCAGGTCTTGCAAAAACTCCAGCGCGCAATCACCCACCGTGATGAAGGTGACGCGCATGCTGCCGACCAGGCGCGAGGGCCGGGTGTGGAAGATGTAGCGGTGGGTGTCGGAAGTGAAGTTTTCGGAGATGGTCTCGACTTCGCTATCGGTCTGTTGACTCTCGTACACACAGCCGAGTTGGCCGATGAAAGTCGCACGTGCGGCGCGGTTGTCAGAGGAGGCCACGCCAATGTGGTCGATGCGCTCAACCATGTCTGAGCGGGCCGGCGCCAGCCCGAGCGGCTCAGTGAAGCGCACGCGCACGCCGCTGGTGGCTTCCTGCGCCAGTGTGATTTGCGCTTTGCCCGCGATCCCTTTCGACAACTGCCCGGCAGCGGGCAGACCCGAAGCACGCACGGCAGCTTCGGGATCGGCAGCGCACAAACCCAGGTGGTGGACCCCTTTTTTGGGATTCCCCCCAAGGAAGGGATCGTCTTGCGCGAACAGCGCCAGCGCTGTCGCACCCACCGAAATCAGCGGCACGCTGGAGGCACCGCATCGGACATCACGGCGCGGCAAACCAAAATCTTTCTCGAAGCGCGCAGCACTCGCCTGCGGGTCATCAACGGCCAATGCCAGATAGGCCAGACCAGTAGCTGTTGCCTGTGTGGACATGCGCGTCACTCCCCTGAACACTGAATTGTTTTGGCAGCCACCAGCGCGTCAATGCGCGCTTGCGCGAAGCCGAATCCGGCAAGCACTTCGCGGCTGTGCTGCCCCAGCAGCGGCGGCGCGGTGCGCACCGAACGCCCACCCATGCCAGTCATGCGGATCGGGCTGGCGACGAGGCGCAGGGTGCCTAATGTGGGGTGCTCGACTTCTTCGACGATGCCGGTTTCATTAACGTGCTGGTCTTCAAACACCTGATCGAGCGTGAAGATCGGGCCGGCCGGCAAACCGAGTTTGACCAGATCAAGCGTCCACGCCATCTTGCCGCGCGTGGCGAAGATGGCGTTAAGCTTTTGCTTGAGTTCCACGCGATTACGGCTGCGCGCCGCGTTGTCCTTGTAATCTGGATGCGTGGCCCACTCGGCGTGACCGACCAGCTTGCATAGCTTGACCCACATGTCTTCGGTGGCAGCGGCCATGTTGAACGGGCCATCGCTCGCTTCAAACATGCCGTAGGGGCAGACCACGGGATGATCGTTGCCGGCCACACCGGGCGTGTCGCCGAGCGACAACTGGCGCTGACCCTGCACCGTGAGCAAACTGATCAGGCCGGCCAGCAGCGAAGTCTCGACCAACTGGCCGCGCCCGGTCACCATGCGCTGAATCACGGCGGCCTGTACGCCGAGCGCCGCCCACATGCCGCCCACGACGTCGCCAATCGGAATACCGACGCGCACCGGGCCGGTATCCGCGTGGCCGGTCAGGCTCATCAAGCCGGACATGCCTTGCGCAATCTGATCTACCCCCGGCCAGCCGCCGTAGGGGCCGGTGGTGCCAAAGCCGGTGATCGAGGCATAGATCAGGCGCGGATTGCGCGCCGCCAACGTGGCGTAGTCCATTTTCATGTCGTCCATCGCGCCGGGCTTGAAGTTCTCGATCACGATGTCTACTTGGTCAGCCAGTGAGCGAATCAATTCGAGGCCGGCTTCATCACGGAAATTGACCGCAAGGCTGCGCTTGTTGCGGTGAATGCTCAGGTAGTAGACGCTGATGCCCTCGGCAAACGGCCCCCAGCCGCGCACCATCTCGCCGGCCGGCGTCGGCTCGACCTTGATGACATCGGCACCGAGGTCAGCCAGGATGGTGGCGCAAAACGGACCGGCCAGCGCTCGTGACAAATCAAGAACGCGCAATCCAGCCAGGGGCAAGGCGGCAGGCTCTGCCATATCAATCCTTCGTTGTGGGTTGCAGTTTTTTTCCGGTGTCCGCTTGTGCGGCAGCGGCTGTCCTGGCCCGATTGTATAAAGATTTTCCAGCCAGTTGCAAACAGCCGCCCAAGGCGGTCGAGGCGGTCGAGGCGGCCACCCAAGTTTGACACTACAAAGTCTCACACGGTAGTATCCATTTCCCCGCAGGGTGCACCATCCTGCGGGCATTGAGTCACCGGTCACAACGGAGGTATCCCGGCATGTTCACAGGCGCAACCTACGAGCAAATGCTTGCCACACGCAAGCACATGGTGCTGCCCAACGGCACCAGCGTATGGAAGAGTTATTACTTCCGTTCACCCGAGGGAGGCGCTCCTTCGCCCCAGGCGTTCCTGGTCGAACAAGGTGCCAACGAGGTGGTGCTGCCGCACTTTCACGAGCAGAATCAGTTTCAGGTCATCGTGCATGGCGGCGGCTCGGTCGGGCGCAGGGCGGCCGCGCCGATCAC
>JANOYK010000598.1:0-4650 GCA_031428855.1 Burkholderiales bacterium
ATTTTCCCGTGCCTTCGTTCAGCATTTTTTCAGAGCAGACAAATCAGACACACGCGCAGGATTTTCCACGGCCCAAGCGAGCGATTCGCCGAGTGCCTTTTTCGCTTCGGGTGCATTCAACCAGCGGTCTTGAATAGCAGCCATGGAGATTCTTACAGATCAAATGAAGGGCAAAGTGTTCGCATTCATTTTCCTGATACTGGGCGAACGCGAAGTGCCGATGCATGGCGGCATTCAGATTGTGTTCTGCCAGTCTGCAAGGACATCACTTCCACCACACATTGGTGCACACGACCCATTGCCTTTTCCCATTTACTTCCCGCTCACCTTCGCCAAAAACTCTCCCAGCATTTTGTTGAACACCACCGGCTGTTCGATGTTGGCAATATGCGCCGCATCGGGAATGATGAACAGTTCCGATGCGGCGATATGTTCGTGAATGATCTTGGCCATTTCGGGCGGGGTGCCGTGGTCTTGATCGCCTACCGTCACCAGGGTGGGGCAGTTGATTTCTTTCAAGCGGTCCATCACGTCAATCTTTGAAATCGCCTGGCAGGAGCCGCAGAAGCCGTCGGCTGGCGTGCCGAGAATTGACTTGGTGATACGCGCCATCACTTCAGGGTGCGCAGCGCGATAAGGCGCAGTGAACCAGCGCTCCAGCGTGCCTTGCAGCACCGCCTGCATGCCGCCGGCCTGCACCGCTTTTACGCGGTCGCCCCACATTTGCTCGGCGTTGGGCGGGCGGCGGCTGGTGGTGTCGGCCAGCACCATGCTTTTGAACACGCCCGGATTTTTCAACGCGTTGGTCTGGCCGATCTTGCCGCCCATCGACAGGCCGATCCAGTGGGTTTGTTTGATGCCAAGGGTTGCGAACAGGCCATGCACGTCGTCGGCCATTTGTTCGAGGGTGTAGGGGCCGGCTGGGGCGCTGGAGCCGCCGTGGCCGCGGGTGTCGAAGCGCAGCACTTTGAATTTGGGTTTGAGCAGTTCCATCTGCTCGTCCCACATGCCGCTGTCACAGGCGAGTGAATGAGACAGCGTGATCCACTCGCTGCCGCTGCCTTCGATGGTGTAGTTCAGTTCGATGCCGTTGGTGGTTGCTTTCATGGTGCTGCCTTTTTTGGTTGGTGGGATGGTGGGATGGTTGGTCGATTCACTCGACTTTGATATTCGCCGCGCGGGCGATGCGGGTAAAACTGGCGATTTCTGCGGCGATCCACTTGTCGAATTCTTCGCCGCTGCTGGTGACAGGTTCGATGCCGAGCGGTGTGAAGCGCTGCTTGATGTCGGGCGACTGCAGCACGCGCGTGACTTCGGCGTGGAGTTGCGTCAGCACTGCTTTTGGCGTGTTGGCCGGGGCCAGCAGGCCGTACCAAAAAATCCATTTGTAGCCGGCTGCGCCCGATTCCATCGCGGTCGGCACATCGGGCAGATCGGGCATGCGCTTGTCGCCGGTGACGGCAATCGCGCGTGCTTTACCTTGCTTGACCAGATTGATCGCACTGGCATAGGGCGAGATAAAAAACTGGATGCGCCCGGCCATGGTTTCGGTGAGCGCTTCGGGGATGCCCTTGAACGGCACATGCACGACGTCGATCCCGCTTTGCAGACGCAGCAACTCGCCCGCAAAGTGTGAGCCGCTGCCGATGCCGGCCGACGAGTAGTTGAGCTTGCCGGGTTGCGCGCGGGCTAACGCAATCAGCTCGGCCATGGTTTTGACGTTGAGTTGCGGCGACACGATCACCAGCGCCGGGCCGGTGGCGGTGAGGGTGATGCCGGCGAAGTCTTTGACGGTATCAAACGGCAGCTTGGGGTAGACCGCCGGGGCGACTGCATGGCCGGGCGTGACCGAGAGCAGGGTGTAGCCATCGGCAGCGGCAGTGGCAACTGCCTGCGCGGCGATATTGCCACCGGCACCGGGGCGGTTTTCGACCGTCACTGGCTGCTTCCAGGTGTCACCAAGTTTTTGAGCCAGCGCGCGTGCCACGATGTCGGGGCCGCCGCCGGGGGTGAAGCCGACCAGAATGCGGACTGGTTTGGCAGGAAATGCCGCCGTTGTCGACGCAGATGTCTGCGATGTTGTCTGCGCTGTTGTCTGCGCTGTTGTCTGCGCTGTTGTCTGCGCCTGCACCGGCGCTGCCAGCGGCAGTGCGAGGCAAGCCGCCCCCAACGCCGCCATCCACATGTGTGTTCTCATCATGCCCCCGCAGTCTGCATCACCCACACAAAACAAGACCACCTTCGCAGGTGGCCTTGTGTCCGTCGCATGTAGTCTGCCTATCAACAGCGCTCAGATCGTCATTTGCGACACGACCTTGAGGTTCAGATACGACTCAATCGCCTCGGCACCGCCTTCGGAGCCGTAACCTGAATCCTTGACGCCGCCGAATGGAATCTCGGGCATGCCGAGGCCGTGATGGTTGATCGACACCATGCCGCTCTCCAGCGCGCCGCTGATCGCCGCTGCAGTTTTGAGCGACGAGGTGTAGGCATACGCGGCCAGGCCATAGGGCAGGCGGTTGGCTTCCTTGACCACATCGTCAAAACCGGCGAAACGCACAATCGGCGTGACCGGGCCAAACGGCTCTTCGTGCAGGATGCGCGCCTCGGTGGTGAAGCCGGTCATCACGGTCGGCTCAAAGAAGTAGCCTTTGTCACCGATGCGCTTGCCGCCGGTCGAAAGCTTGGCTCCATTGGAGGTGGCATCGGCGACGATACGCTCCATCGCCGTGATCCGGCGCCCGTTGGCAAGCGGCCCCATCGTCACACCTTCTTCGAGACCGTTGCCAACCTTGAGCGCCTTGGCCGCTGCGGTAAAGACCTCGACAAACTGGTCGTACACTTTTTCCTGCACCAGAAAGCGCGTCGGTGAAATGCAGACCTGACCGGCATTGCGGAACTTGGCCCCGGCCAACAGCTTGGCAGCGCGCTCGACATCGGCGTCATCAAACACAATCGCGGGCGCGTGGCCGCCGAGCTCCATGGTGGCGCGTTTCATGTGCAGGCCGGCCAATGCAGCGAGCTGTTTGCCAACCACCGTCGAGCCGGTGAAGGTGACTTTGCGGATCACCGGGTGCGGGATCAGATATTCGGAGATTTCCGACGGCACACCATAGACCAGGTTAATGACGCCAGCGGGTACACCGGCATCGACAAACGCCTGCAGCAGCGCGGCCGGCGCGGCGGGGGTTTCTTCCGGCGCTTTGACAATGATCGAGCAGCCGGTGGTGAGCGCAGCCGAGAGCTTGCGCACCACTTGATTGATCGGGAAGTTCCACGGCGTGAATGCTGCCACCGGGCCGACCGGTTCTTTGAACACCAGTTGCTGAATGTTGTCAGCGCGGGCCGGCACGATGCGGCCATAGGCACGGCGGCCTTCTTCGGCGAACCAGTCGATCAAGTCAGCGGCGAGCATGGTTTCGATCTTGGCTTCGGGGAAGGGCTTGCCCTGTTCCATCGTCATCAGGCGCGCGATGCTGTCAGCGCGCTCGCGCATCAGGTCGGCAGCCTTGCGCATGATTTTGGAGCGGTCGTAGGCGGAGACTTTGCGCCAGGTTTTGAAACCCTTGTCAGCAGCGGCGAGGGCAGCGTCGAGGTCGGCCTTTTCAGCGCGGGCCACGCTGCCGATTTTCTCGCCGGTGGCGGGGTTGAGCACGTCAATCGTGCGCCCGCCCGAACCGGCGCGCCACTGGCCGTCGATCAAGAGTTGCACGTCTTTATATTGTTGCGCGAGGTGTTTGGGGTCGATGCGGTCCATGGCGGGTCTCCAGTTGAGCGGGTTGGGCACGGGTTGAGAAAATTGGCGGCAGTGAGGCCGGTATGCGCGTGTGCTGTGGCGGGCGTTGATGCGGATCAGGACGGATTGACCGGTCCGGACGGATACGGAAAGATCAGGCCTGACGTCGCTAAGCCGCAGCGGGAACCCAAGAGGATAGCAGCATTCGCGCCGCAGAATAGAGCGGCTTTTGCCGGTGTGCGAGCGCGCCCGGCTGGCACGCGCGCAAGCGCAAGAACAGCAGGCCTGACTGGCACAAGCTGGCACGTTCGCTGCGCGCCCGCAAAAAAACCCGCGTACAAAACCGGACACGCGCGGGGCACACAGCCGGACACGCGCGGGGCACACAGCAGGTCAAACTCGCACGCCGGCACGCCCGCGGCACTGTGCCAAAATCCGGCCTCCCCCGCGCACCCCGCAGCGGGCCGCCTTGCCGGGAACCGCATGTCCAGCCCAACCCCAGAACAATCCGCCCGCCAGATCTGGCAGCTTTGGCAAACCCGCCAGCACATCGCCACTCTCGCGCCCGCCATCCGCCCGCGCACGCGCGCCGACGGTTACGCAATTCAGGCCTGTTATGAGCGGCACAGCGCGCAACCCCTGTTCGGCTGGAAAATCGCCGCCACCAGCAGTGCCGGGCAACAGCACATTCAGGTCGATGGCCCGCTGGCCGGGCGCATTCTGGCCGAGCGCGTGATACCCGATGGTGGCACGATTGATCTCACCGGCAACCAGATGCGCGTCCTCGAAGGCGAGTTTGCGTTTCTCATGGCGCGTGATCTGCCGCCGCGCGCTGCGCCCTACACGCGCGCTGAAGTGATCGCCGCCATCGCGACCTTGCACCCGGCGATTGAAGTGCCGGACTCGCGCTTCCA
>JANOYK010000599.1:0-7499 GCA_031428855.1 Burkholderiales bacterium
GGACTGTGCAGCGGCCTCTGTGCCGGCCAGCTTGAACCAGGTCTCGGCCCCAGCCGTGGCGCAGTATCCGAGGATGCCGTCGCGGCCCAGATCGAGTGCCAGCGCGAGTTGCAGCACGCCGTCCGCGCGCAGTTCGACCAATTGCGGTGTTTGGCCTGCCAGCGCAGCCTCGCGCGACGCCTCCTTGACCTGGCCGTTCTGAATCGTGGTCTCGCCGCTGGCGCTGCCCTTGTGCCAGCCGATCACGGTGACGCACTCGGGATACTGGGTCGAGACCGCCACCAGCACCGGGAACGGCACGCCCGCAACCGACGAAAAATCAAACACCAGACACACGTCGCTGCTGCGCGCGTCATCCGGCGCCGCCGCTGCAAGGGCAAGCGCCGCGCGTGCGCCGCCACGCTTGTTTTGGCGTTGCGCCGTGCGTTGCGTCAGCGTCGCCTCGGGCGCGTCTTCGGCACACGCTTCGATCAGGCGCTTGCGAAACGCGCGCAACAACTGGCGCGGGCCGTGGACGCTGATGACTGCCTGCAGTGGCACAGCAGGATGCGCACCCTGCCCCGCCTCCCGATTCATCACCTGATTCATCCTCTGCGTCACCACATCGCCCCGCGCGCCGTCACCGGCCAGATCTCCTCAACCACGCCATGGCGGATGCCGATGATCCAGTCGTGCAAGTTGACGGTGGGGTCAATGTGTCCCGGGATCAGGCGCAGCTTGTCACCCAGTGCCGGCAGCGCGCCGCCGGACGAGACGATGACACCGTGTTCGTCCGAGGCTTTGGTGTAGTCCAGACCCGTCAACGCGCTGCCGCGCGCGTCCGCAGCCACCAGCGGCATGCCGGAGTCAATGCTATGGGCCTTGAGACCGCAATCGACCACCGCGCGCTCAGGCGCGCGGCTCATCACGGTGGTGAGAATGAACAGGCTGTGCTCAAACGGCTGGTGCGCCTGATTGCGTCCGTAGTCGGCATCCATGAAAGCGTAGGAGCCGGGCTGGAGTTCGTTGTAGACACCGCTCGCCGCTTCGATCTCATAGGTGCCGGTGCCGGCGCCGGTGACGATGGCGCACTCCAGGCCGGCGGCACGGATCAGATCACGCGAGAGCCGTGCCTTGTTGATGGCAAGGGTGATGGCGGCCTCGCGCGCAGCGCTGCTGCGCAGATGCTGCGCGCCGCCGTGATAAGCCTGCACCCCCATGAATTGGAGATGCGGCGACGCCGCCACCACCTGCGCCAGAGTAGCCGCGTCCGCGCCCGGCTCGACGCCGCAGCGGTTGGCCCCGGCGTTGATTTCGACGTACACCTGAATCACGCTGCCGGCCGTCTGGGCCGCCAGGTTGAGCGCATGCACATTGGCGGCGGCATCCACGCACACGCCAATCGTGGCGCGCCGCGCCAGCGCGGCCAGGCGCGCGAGCTTGGCCGCGCCCACCACTTGATTGGTAATGAGCACATCGCGCACACCGCCTGCCACCAGGGCTTCGGCCTCGCTGGTTTTTTGGCAGCACATGCCGGCGGCACCGTGCGCAATTTGTTTGAGTGCAATCGCCGGCGTCTTGTGCATCTTGGCGTGCGGGCGCACGCGGATGTTTTTTGCACGCGCGAAACCGGCCACCCGTTCAAGGTTGCGCTCGAACGGTGCCAGCTCGACAATCAGGGCCGGGGTGTCAATCTGTTCTACCCGCATGCCGATGGAGGCGGGGGCGGGCCAGGGGCTTTGAAACGCGGGTATCGGAGCGGCGGGCATGAATGGTGCGGCGGAGATGAACGAGGCGGGTGGGTGGCGGTGGTGTGAAGTGGTGTGGAGAGGCGTGGCGGGGGGCTGGTAAGCGGCGGGGAAGCGGTGGGGAAGCGGTGGGGAAGCGGCGGGGAAGCGCGCGAGATTATCCCCCGCTTTGCGCGCGGGCGCAGCGCCGCTGCGGCAGCGCAGAAGGCGATACCACCCGGCGCATGGTCCGGATCGTCGATTAAGCTTGGTGTAATCCTGCAACTGGATAATCGGCTCGATGACATCCCGCGTTCAGCCACAGATTGCCGTCCCGGCAAATGACCTGCCGCCCAGCCCGCTGTCGTGGGACGCGTGGACCGGGCAGGCCTACGCGCAGGGCTGCGCCTCGCTGCGTGCGGCAGTCGCCACGATGCAGATGGACCAGGCGGCGCGCGCGCGTTTGTCGTTTGCCGCCGAGCAGTGGATTGCTGCCACCCATCCTGATAATTTTCTTGCCACCAACCCGGCGGCATTGCAGCTGGCCTTGACCAGCCGCGGCCAGAGCATTCAAGCCGGCATGCAACTGATGCTTGGCGATCTGGCCCGTGGGCGTGTGTCCAATACCGACGAGACCGCGTTTACCGTCGGGCGTGACCTCGCCACCACGCCCGGCAAGGTGGTGCTGCGCAACGAGCTGGTGGAGTTGATCCAGTATGCGCCGGCCACGGCGACGGTGGGCGAGCTGCCGCTCTTGATCGTGCCGCCGTGCATCAACAAGTTTTACATTCTTGACCTCACCGAGAAGAACTCGTTTGTGCGCCATGCCATCGCGCGCGGCAACACCGTGTTTGTGGTGTCGTGGCGCAACCCGGGCGCGGAGCAGGGCCATCTGGGCTGGGACGATTATTTGCAACAAGGCGTGGTTGACACGCTCGCGGCGGTGCGCAGCATCTGCCGCACCGGTCAAGTCAACGCGCTCGGGTTTTGCGTTGGCGGCACGATTCTCGCGGCGGCGCTGGCCGCGCTCGAAGCCAAGGGTGAGCGCCCCGCCGCCAGCCTCACGCTGCTGACCACCTTGCTCGATTTCACCGATGTCGGCCAACTCGGGCTGTTCATTGACCCGGCCTCGGTTGCCTGGCGCGAAGCCGCGCTCGGCGCCGGCGGCATCTTGCCGGGCAAAGAGCTGGCCGCCACGTTCTCCTTTCTGCGCCCGCGCGAGCTGTTATGGAACTACGTCAGCAACGGCTATCTCAAAGGCGAAGCGCCGCCCGCGTTTGATCTGTTGTACTGGAATGCCGACAGCACCAATCTGCCTGGCCCGATGTACGCCTGGTATCTGCGCAACCTGTATTTGGAAAACCGGCTGCGCAGCGGCACCTTGATGTCGCTCGGTGAGCCGGTCAATCTGGCCGCGCTCAAGCTGCCAGCCTTTGTGTACGCCTCGCGTGAAGACCATATTGTGCCGTGGCAGACCGCGTTCACCAGCACCACGCTGCTCGGCGGTGATTGCACCTTTGTGCTCGGCGCGAGCGGGCATATTGCGGGGGTGGTCAATCCGCCGGCGCGCAAAAAACGCAGTTTCTGGAGCGGGCCGTTGACACGGGCGCGCCGCCGTCTGGAGCCGCTGCAGTGGCTGGAGCATGCCCGCGAAACACCCGGCAGCTGGTGGGACACCTGGGCCGGCTGGCTGGAGACGCACCGCGGCCGCGAGGTGGGCGCGCGGCGCACACTCGGCAACGCGCAATTCAAACCGGGAGCTGATGCGCCGGGTGAGTATGTGAAAGTTCGGCTATAAAGGATGCAGAATCAGCAGTGACGATGTAAGCGGGTGTGATCTAAGCAGGTGGAACCACTGATCCCGGTGGGGTCCTCAATACAACAACTCAAGGAGAAAAGATATGGCACGCGTAGCGTATGTGACAGGCGGCATGGGTGGCATCGGCACGGCAATCTGCCAGCGGCTCCACAAAGAGGGCTATACCGTGGTGGCCGGCTGCGGCCCGAGCCGGGATTTCGACAAGTGGCTGGGTGAGCAAAAAGCGCTCGGCTTCACCTTTGTTGTGTCGGTCGGCAATGTGTCCGATTGGGATTCGACGGTCGAGGCATTCAAAAAGGTCAAGGCCGCGCATGGCCCGATTGACGTGCTGGTCAACAACGCCGGCATCACCAAGGACGGCGTGTTCCGCAAGATGAGCCGCAGCGACTGGAGCGGTGTGATCGACACCAACCTCAACTCCCTGTTCAACGTCACCAAGCAGGTGATTGACGACATGTGTGACCGCGGCTTTGGCCGCATCATCAATATCTCGTCGGTGAACGGCCAAAAAGGCCAGTTCGGCCAGACCAATTACTCGACCGCCAAGGCCGGCATCCACGGCTTCACGATGGCGCTGGCATTGGAGGTGGCGTCCAAAGGCGTGACCGTCAATACCGTCTCGCCCGGCTACATCGGCACCGACATGGTCAAGGCGATCCGTCCTGATGTGCTCGAAAAAATCGTCGGCACGGTGCCGGTCAAACGGCTCGGCACACCGGATGAAATCGGCTCGATCATCGCCTGGATTGCGTCGGACGAAGGCGGCTATGCGACCGGTTCGGACTTTTCGCTCAACGGCGGCTTGCATATGGGGTGATGCGGGGTGATGCGTGCTGCTGCGGGGTTGCAGCCGGGCCGGTGTCATGCGTGCTGGCCGCACCCCGGCGCAGCGCGCCGCCAGCGCCGTTTGAGATGCCTCTAAAAGCCCAACTGCCTGCCCGGTTTTGCTCTGGCGGCAGCGCGATTCAGGGGTCTCTTTGCGTGTAGAATCGCGCCCCTTGGTGCAGCGCCGCAATCGGGCTGGCCACCAGCCCCGGTAACACCAGCAATCCCCATGCGGTGTCCTTTCCAGTCTGTCCTCGAGGTGTTTCATGAGCGAACTGCGCATCATCAAGAAGTACCCGAACCGGCGTCTCTACGACACCCGCACCAGCACCTACATCACGGTGGCCGATGTCAAGCAACTGGTGCTCGATCAGGAAATATTCAAAGTGGTCGATGCCAAGAGCAACGACGATTTGACGCGTGCCATCCTGCTGCAAATCATTCTCGAAGAAGAGAGCGGCGGCAAGCCGATCTTCTCCGAAATGGTGCTCTCCAACATCATCCGGTTTTATGGCCATGCGATGCAGGGCATGATGGGCATGTACCTGGAGAAAAATGTGCAGGCGTTTCTGGATATCCAGCAGCGCGTCGCCGAGCAGTCCAAATCGTTCATACCGGGCGCTGCGGGCGGCGGCAAGGGTGCCAGCGCAGCGGCCAACGCCGATGCCTGGGCCCAGTTCATGAATTTTCAGGGGCCGATGGTGCAAAACATGATGACCAGCTACATCGACCAGAGCAAGGACATGTTTCTCAAGCTGCAAGACCAGTTTCAGAGCCAGGCCAAAAACATGTTTCCCGGTTTTCCCTTTTCGGGCGATACCGGCAAGAAATAATTTTCACCGCGCCTGACACGACAGAGCGCCGCGAAGGGCGCTCTTTGTGCTTTTGCTGAATGCGTTAGTGAGTTGAGTGCGCGCCGCATCGGCGTGACCCGGCAGGCCGCAGTCCTTCTGCGGCCGGATCAGGCTTTTTATTTTTCATCATGACGATCAAGCTGATAGTGGGATTGGGCAATATCGGAGCCGAGTACGAAGACACGCGGCATAACGCGGGCTTCTGGCTGGTCGATGCGCTGGCGCAGGAATTTGGCGTCGGGTTCAAGGCCGAGCGCGGCTTTCATGGCAAGGTTGCCAAAGTTGGCGGCGCATGGCTGCTCAAGCCCTCCACCTACATGAACCGCTCGGGCCAGGCGGTGCAGGCGCTGGCAACGTTTTACAAAATACTGCCTGATGAAATCCTGGTGGTGCATGACGAACTTGACTTGCCGCCGGGCGGCATCAAGATGAAAAAAAGCGGCGGCCATGCTGGACACAATGGGTTGAAGGACATTCAGGCGCGGCTCGCCACACCGGAGTTCTGGCGCATGCGCATCGGTATCGGCCATCCGCGCGAATTGCAACTGGAGCAGGAAGTGGTTGATTTTGTCCTGCATCGCCCCAGCCGCGAGCATCAGGCGCTGATCGATGAAGCGATGGGAAAGGCGCTGTCGGTCATGCCGCATGTGCTGGCCGGCGAGATGGAAGTGGCGATGATGAAGCTGCATTCCAAAAAACGTGCCGAACCCGCGCAGTAGCGCCCTGTGCATCGGGCTCGGCGCGCACGCACGCGCGCAGATCGGGCGCCATGGTCTCAAGCAGACAGACATCACCTGCATTCCCGCAGCGGCCGGCGGCCCCAAGGGCCTCGCGTTGATTCCGCTCGACCAATGGCTGTTCGGTGAATGGTTTCGCTCGGGTACGCACAACACTGAGCAGCATGCAGCGCACCCCGCTGCGCATGAACCCACCCTGATCGGCGCCTCCATCGGTGCCTGGCGCATGGCAGCGGCAGCGCAGCGCAATCCGGTCGCCGCGCTGGCCGAGTTGTCGCGCACCTACATTGAAGATCAGGTGTATCAAGCCAGCCCTCGGCCGGCCGAAGTGTCGGCGTTGATCCGCTTGCTGGCGCAAAGCACGTTCCGGCTCGATGGCTGGCAGCCGCGCGCCAGCGCACCCTTGCGCGTGCTCACCGCGCGCGCAGCGGGTGCATTGCACGGGGACGGCTCGCGCGCAGCCTTCGCCAGAGCCGCGCTCGACAACGCGGCTGGCCGCAAACGCCTCGGGCGGCATTTGCGCAGGGTAGTGTTCAGTGCCGGTGCCGCCAGCCCGATCGACGCGATGTTGCAGGGCGGCGGCGGCGGGTTCGATACCTTCGGCGCCGAGCATGCCGCGCTCACGGCTGGTAATGCCGAAAACGCCTTGCTCGCGTCCGGTTCGATTCCGCTCTTGTGCGAGCCAGTCAAACAGATTGCCGGGCTAAGCGCTGTGGACCGCGGCACCGGCGCGGCTGACTGGTACTGGGACGGCGGCCTGATTGATTACCACCTGTTCTTTCCGTATTCGCAACTCGATGGCCTGGTGCTCTACCCGCATTTTGTTGACCACATCGTGCCCGGCTGGCTTGACAAGTTTTTGCCCTGGCGCAAAGAGGGCCGCAGCAGCGCACGCAGCAATGAGTGGCTCTCCAACGTCATCCTGATCTCGCCCTCGCGCGAGTTTTTGCGCACCCTGCCCAACGGCAAGCTGCCGGACCGCAACGACTTTCACCGCTATGGCCTCGATCACGCGTGCCGCATCAAAGACTGGAAGCGCGCCGTGGCCGAGTGCCAGCGCTTTGCCGAGCAGGCGGCAGTCTGGCTGCAAGCGCCGGATGTGTCGATTGCGCGTGCTCTGTAGATTCGCGCGCCTGGTTGATTTCAAACTTATAATCACCCCAAGAACCGCTCCCACCAACGATTTTGGCAGTCATGTATTTTAGAATGGCTCCCACCAACGGTTTCCAAGCAGTATTCTTAGAAAGTAAATTGTCATGAGCACCAAATGCGGCATCGTCGGTTTGCCCGGACGGAGGGGGCAGTTGCCCCCTGAGACCCCCATTCCCTCTGTGAAAGTTATGTCATGAGCACCAAATGCGGCATCGTCGGTCTGCCCAACGTCGGCAAATCCACCCTCTTCAACGCGCTGACCAAGGCCGGCATCGCTGCCGAGAACTATCCGTTTTGCACAATTGAGCCGAACGTCGGCATCGTCGAGGTACCCGACGCGCGCCTCGCCGCGCTGGCCAAAATCGTCAGCCCCGAGCGCGTGCTGCCAGCCGCCGTCGAGTTCGTT
>JANOYK010000600.1:0-3751 GCA_031428855.1 Burkholderiales bacterium
GAGGTAAAAATCATACGCACTCGCCAGCGCACCGGCGCGATGCAGCAGCACTTGCGGTGTCAGGACGGTTTGCGCGCAGGCCGATTCGAGCGCCTTGAAGGCGGTCGATTGTTTGTCGGGCGCGTAGAGCAACTGCGGCACCAGCGGCAACAAGGCCTCGGGCACTTCGAAGCGCACCAGTTGCGCCGCGTACTGCGCCTGCAACTCGGCCTCACGCTTTTTGCGCTCAATCGAGGCGAGCGCGGCTTTGAGCGCCTCGGCCGGTGCGGCTTTGTAGCGGCCCTTGCCCTTTTTGTGGAAGTAAATCGGCGCGCCATGCAGCCGCATCACCAGCGCCGCATACTCGACCGGCACCGGCGCGCGGCCATAGTATTCCGCCGCCATGCCGTCGGCGCCGAATTCTTCCTTCGGTGCCACTTCCCACAGAAAATCGAGATCCAGCCCGGCCGCCTCAGTCTCAGCCAGCGGCAACAATTCGGTCAGCGCGGGCCGCTCAAATTTGAGCAGCACGTTGGCCGCCTTGATCTTGGAGCGCTTGCCGTGCGCTGCTTCAACCTGATACGAGGCCTCGGTTTCGGCCATCACGTGGCCGACTTTGAAGCCGCCATCTTCTTCGTAAAAAACGTTCAAGAGAGTGTCACTTTCGGGCCGTGGAGGCGCGGTTAAAATCGCCGCAATTATAGGCTCGCGTTTCTCAAATCTCTCACTCAAACTTCCCTCTCAAAAACCGTTTTTCAATCCGGAGAAATCACATGGCAATGGACGTCATCGAATACAAGGTCTACGGTGCCGAAATGCAATTTGTCGAAGTCGAGCTCGACCCCGACGAAGCGGCCATCGGCGAAGCCGGCAGCATGTTCTACATGGAGAGCGACATTGGCATGGAGACTATCTTTGGCGATGGCTCGGCGCAACAGTCCGGCTTCTTCGGCAAGATCATGGGCGCGGGCAAACGCCTGCTCACCGGCGAGTCGCTGTTCACCACGGTCTACACCAACCAGGGTGCCGTCAAGCGCAAGGTCGCGTTTGGCGCGCCTTACCCGGGCAAGATCATCCCGATTGATTTGTCGAAAATCGGCGGCACCTTCATCTGCCAGAAGGATGCGTTTTTGTGCGCGGCCAAAGGCGTGGCACTCGGCATCGCGTTCCAGAAAAAACTGGGGGCGGGGTTTTTCGGCGGCGAGGGTTTCATCATGCAGAAACTCGAAGGTGACGGCATGGCGTTTTTGCACGCGGGCGGCACCATGCACCGGCGTGATCTACAAGCCGGCGAAACCTTGCGCGTCGATACCGGCTGTCTGGTCGGCCTGCAGCCATCGGTCAACTACGACATTCAAATGGTGCCCGGTATCAAGACCGCGCTGTTCGGCGGCGAGGGCTTGTTCTTCGCCACGCTCACCGGGCCGGGCACCATCATCCTGCAATCGCTGCCGTTCGCGCGACTGGCCTCGCGCATCTTCGCTGCGGCACCGCGCGGCATGGGCGGCGGCGGACGCGGCGGTGAGCAAGGCGGCATTCTCGGCGGTGTATTTGGCAGAGATGATGATTGACCTTGATGCGGTGCGCGGTACGCCGTGCAGCACCTCGTGCGGCACCGCATGCGCTGTCATTCCGGGTTTGATCCGGAATCTGCCGTCATTCCGGGCTTGAGCCGGAATCCAATGTCGATGCCATGCAGCGCCTAAGCGGCCAGGCCTTCGGCCCCGGCTTCGCCACCACCGGCAGCAAGATCGAGTTCGACATATCGGACTACGGCATCCGCCTCATCACCGCTGATGAGCAAGACGGCGCGCCGCCGTGGACCGACATCACGCGCACGCGCGGCGGCTGGGATGGCTCGCAACTGAGTCTGGCCTGGAGCGGGCGCGCCGGACGCTACACCATCGCGCTGACCGGCAAGACGGCGATCAGTGCCGTCACCGCACTGGCCAAGGGCGCGCAAGGCGCAAGCGCCATCACGCGCGCCACGGCAGATGGCACGACGCGCGCCTGGTCGCACTCGATGATCTGGCTCTTGTTTGTATTGCCCGTGATCGCGCTCGCCGCCGTGCTGTGGCAGCACGACCGCATCGCCGCGTGGGCGGTGTCGCATATTCCGGTAGCGCAAGAGCGCAAACTCGGCGAAATGGTGTTCGCACAGCAAAAGGCCAAGCTCAAATTGATCGAGGGCAAACCGCTCGACATGGTGCGCGAGATCGGCGCGAAACTGACCAAAGGCTCTGCCTACCAATACGAGTTTTACGTGGCCGACGACAAAGCAGTCAACGCCTACGCCATGCCGGGCGGCTTTGTGGTGATGCACGCCGGCCTGCTCAATCTGGCCGGCAGCGCCGAAGAAGTGGCCGGCGTGCTCGCGCACGAAGTGATGCACGTGGAAAAACGTCATAGCTTGAAAGGCATGGCCAAATCACTCGGCCTCGCCGCCACGGTGAGCCTGGTGTTGGGTGACTTGGGCGGCTTGGCCTCGCTCGGCGGCGATTTGATCGGCCTCAAATTCTCGCGCGATCACGAAACCGAAGCCGACGCAGAAGGCTTGAAAGCATTGGTGGGAGCGGCTGTCCGGCCAGAGGGCATGGCAACGTTGTTTCGCAAGATGGCGGCACAAGACAAACTCGATCTCGGCTTTTTATCGACCCACCCGGCCAGTGAAGAACGCTTCGCCGCGATCGATGCCGCCATCAAAGCGCTGCCGGATGCCGCGCGCAATGCCCCTGCACTATCGTATGACTACACCGCGATCAAGGCGGCATTGCCCAAATAGCACGCCTCGAATTGCACTGCGGCGATCCACGCCAGCACCGTCCACATCCGGACCTGCCACGCCCGCATCATTCACCCACGACGGAGACGCACCATGAACAAATTATTCGCAGCCCTGATGTTGTTGCTGGCACTGCCCGCAGCCGCACAGGACTACCCGTCGCGCCCGATCCGGCTGATCGTCCCGTTTGCCGCTGGCTCCACGCCCGACGTGTTCGCACGCATCGTCGGCGAGAAAGCCGGCACAGGCTTGAAGCAACCCATCGTGATTGAAAACCGCGCAGGCGCAGGCGGCAACGTTGGCACCGATGCCATGGCCAAAGCCGCACCCGACGGCTACACCATTGGCGCATCCATCACCGGGCCGTTGGTCAACAACACGGTGCTCTACAAAAAACTGCCGTACAACCCGTTCACCGATCTCGCCCCCATCACCTTCGGCGTGCATCAACCGAACGTCATCGCCGTGACACCAGCGCTCGGCGTGAACCGCATGCCCGAGCTGTTCGCGCTGCTCAAACAGAACCCCGGCAAATACAACTATGCGTCGATTGGCGCAGGCAGCCTGTCGCATCTGTCGATGGAACTCATCAAGTCGCTCACCGGCACCTACGTCGTTCACATCCCCTACACCTCGTCCCCCGCCGCTGTCACCAGTCTGATCGCCGGTGATACCCAGATCGCCTCGCTTGCACCGCTGGCAGTGATGCCGCATGTGCCAACCGGACGCTTGAAGGTGCTGGCAATCTCCACGCCGCAGCGCTCGCCATTGCTGCCCAATGTGCCGACGTTCAAGGAAACCGGCGTGCTCGATGTCGTCGCCAGCGCCTGGATCGGCTTGGTCGCCCCAGCCAAAACGCCACCCGCCATCATCGAGCGCCTGAACCGCGAATTTGTCGCCGCGATGAAAGACCCCGCCACCGCCGAAAAATTGCGCGCCCAATACATGGAGCCGCAGCCGGGTACCCCTGCCGAATTCGCCGCTTACATG
>JANOYK010000601.1:0-2960 GCA_031428855.1 Burkholderiales bacterium
TCAGGCTGAAGTCCACCACCCACGCCAGCGTGTGGCCATCGGGCGCGGACTTGGCGAGCGCATCAATGCCGACGTTGCCACCCGCACCAGGACGGTTTTCCATCACGAAGGGCTGACCGAGGCGCTGCGCGAGTTTGTCGCCGATCAGGCGGCCGAGGAAATCGGATGGCCCGCCAGCCTGAAATGGGTTGATGCCCTTGATGGGTTTGGAGGGCCAGGGTGGTTGCGCAAACACCGTAGTGCCGGGCTGGGCAAGGGTGGCGATGCTGACAGCGAGAAATTCGCGGCGGGGCAGGTTCACGGCGGGCTCCTGAATCGATACAGGATAATACGCCTCAAGTGAAATCAAGCGGAGAAGCGCTCTGGGAGCGGTTCTTCTGGCGTTGTGCCGGCACTGCAGGGAACTGCGGTCACGCGCAGGTTGGGCCTATACTCATTCCATCAATTTTGGGAGCGCTCTCAATCAAACCGTATTTCATTCACGCCCATTCACGCCCATTCACGCCAAGTGGGACGACGAGGTGCCGTGTGAGTTGCCACCAGCGATGATGTTCCAGGGCTTGCCACCGAGGCTGATACGCAGGAACAATTGATCGCCAAACTCAAACTGCTCATCCCCGCGTTGTTGGAGGCCAATGGCATCAGCGTTGGTGCGGACGTGCCGTTTGAGTTGCTTACGCACCGCCTTGAGATGGCGCGCGCGGCGGCGGGAAGCGTGGCGGCCCACAAGCGCCACGCAAAGCACGCAAATTTACCGGGAAGTTTTCTCATCTGCCGTCTCCACCATCTCACGCAATCTCTCAATCGCCGCACGCTCGCCGCGCACGCTGAAAAACGCACCCTCGGCCTCGGCCCGCTCTTCAAGCACCTCGCAGGTGGCAAACAGTTCACCACGCAATTGCTGCGCCGACCACGGCAAAAACAACTCAGCCTTGACCAAACGCTTTTGAAAAAACGCGCGGATCGCCTGGTGCAGTTTCGCAACGTCCGCTGCGTTGACCGCGCTCATCACGATGCACTTGGCGTACTGCGCGCGCAGCGCCATGGTGCGTTCGCGTTGCGCTGCCGCGTCACCCACTTGATCGATCTTGTTGAAGATCAACAGGCGCGGCACCTTGCCCGCGTCGATTTCGCCCAGCACGGTTTCGGTGACTTCGATCTGCCGTTCAAACCCGGGGTCACTCGCATCGATCACATGCAGCAGCAGCGCTGCCTCGGCCGCTTCTTCAAGGGTGGATTTGAACGACGCGACCAGATCATGCGGCAGATTTTTGATGAAGCCGACTGTGTCGCTCACCAGCACGCGCGGCACACCTTCGGGCACGAGCGCGCGCACGGTGGTATCCAGCGTCGCAAACAGTTTGTTCGCCACCAGCACCTCGCTGCCAGTGAGCGCGCGCATCAGAGTCGATTTGCCGGCATTGGTGTAGCCAATCAGCGCCACGCGCGCCAGGCTCTCACTCTCCAGCCTGCGTGCGCGCTGGGTTTGGCGTTCAAGATCGAATCCAATGATCTCTTGTTTCAATTCAGCAATGCGGTCGCGAATCTTGGCGCGGTCCGCCTCGCCCGCGCCTTCGCCCGCGCCGCGCCCACCCACGCCGCTGCGCTGCCGCCCCTGCGGCCCGGCCAGCTTGGCCGCCTCGCGCAGACGCGGCGCGAGATAGCGCAAGCGCGCAATCTCGACTTGCGCCCGCGCCGCATTGGAGCGCGCGTGGCGGTGGAAGATTTCGAGAATCACCATGGTGCGGTCCATCACCTCGCAGCCAATCTCGTTTTCGAGATTGCGCGCTTGTGACGGCGAAATGTCGTGATCGACCAGAAGGAAATCGGCGTGGCTGGTCTCCACCCCTGCTGCCGTCTTGGCGGCAAGCTCCTTGGCCGCAAGCTCCTTGGCCGCTTCGCGCGCGGCCACTGCGCCGTGGCGTGCCACGCGCTTTTCTGACACCGCCGCGGGTTCGCTCAGCTGTTGCGGCTCACCTTTCACATAGCGGCGCATCTCCTCACGCTTGCCGCTACCCATGTAGGCCGCCGGGTCAAAGCGTGCGCGCTTTTGCGTGAACGTCGCCACCACCTCAAAGCCGAGGGTCTTGGCCAGCTCGCGCAGCTCGTTGAGCGATGCCTCCAACTCGGCGTCACTCACAGACGGCAATTGCACCGCTGCTACAACCGCGCGCTTGGCATTTTGTTTGACCGGCTTTGACATGCGTGAATCATTTCTCTGGCGTGGTTGAGGACGCATAGTAAAGCTTGTGCGCACGCCCTCGCCCAGTGCGCGGGCCTCCGCGAGCATGCCGCCCGCGCCCATCGACGTGCCATGCGCGCATCAGCGCCGCGCTCCCCCAAGCTTGCGCTATCGTTCTCGTTATGACTGATACGTTTGACTACATAGTGGTGGGATCAGGCCCGGCCGGCTCGCTGCTTGCCAATCGCCTAACCGAAGATCAGGATGCGACGGTGTGCATCCTCGAAGCCGGGCCGGCCGACACCAGCCGCTATGTGCGCATCCCTGCTGGTTTTGTGAAGCTGCTCTACAACCCGGCGCTGCTGTGGGATTACCCGAGTGAACCCGATCCGGCCACGCACGGGCGCAACATCCGCATGGTGCAAGGGCGCATCGTAGGCGGATCGAGCTCACTCAATGGCCTGGTCTACGCGCGCGGGCAGGCGGATGATTTCAATGACTGGGCAGCGGCCGGCAACACCGGCTGGAGCCATGCTGATGTATTGCCCTATTTCATGCGCTCGGAGCGCCGCATCGGTGCGGGCGATGACGCATTGCGCGGGCGCAGCGGCGCGCTGCCGGTGACCGGTCCGGACTGGACCCATGGGTTGTGCGAAGCCTTCATCACCGGCGCAGGTGAACTCGGCATTCCGCGCAACCCGGATTACAACGGCGCGCAACAAGAGGGCGCGGGCTATTTTCAGCGCACCATCCACAAGGGCCGGCGCGTGAGCTGCGC
>JANOYK010000602.1:0-1788 GCA_031428855.1 Burkholderiales bacterium
TCCTTCGACGCGCGTGATTTCGCCTTTGAGAAAGGCTTTCAAATCCATGCCGGCGCAAAAATTGCCGCCTGCGCCGGTGAGGATGCCGATGCGCAGGGCGGGATTGCGGTCCATTTCGTCGAGCGCTTCACACACGCCGTAAGAGACCGCGCGGTTTACCGCGTTGCGTACTTCCGGGCGATTGATGGTGACGATCACCATGCCGTCGATATGTTCTACCAGGACTTCATTGCTCATTTGTGGTCTCGCTGAAATGGCTTCACAGGCCGGTGAGTTTCATGCGCCACCGCTGCCGGTGCGCTGCCGGCGCTACGCATCACGCGGCTGGATTGCGTACAGACGTTCCATCGCATCAAGATATTCGGTCTGCAACTGCATCATGACATCGCGCACGCTGGTCTCGTGATTGAGCATGCCGACCACCTGTCCGGCCGGGAACGAATACAGGTCGCGCCGCTTGGCGCGCACCACCCGTGCATGCGACTCGTTGTAGAGAATGCCTTGCAGGGGCGTCGGCAAATACGCCGGTGCGCCGGGCGCTTCCCAGGCTTCCGATAATGTGCTCTTGAGCATGCGCACCGGTTTGCCGGTGCGCGCGCGGCGCCGCACTGCATCTTCGGTGCGCGCCGCGAACAGGGCTTCCTTTTCGAACGGGTCGAGTTCGCTCTCGCGCGTGGCGAGCCAGATGGTGCCGCACCACACGCCCTGCGCACCGAGCGCCAGCGCGGCGGCGATCTGGCTGCCCTTGGCGATGCCGCCGGCCGCGAGCACCGCGACGGCGTCACCGCAGGCCTCGACTACCTGCGGCACCAGCACCATGGTGGCCACCTCGCCGGTGTGGCCTCCCGCTTCGGTCCCCTG
This sequence comes from Burkholderiales bacterium, assembly GCA_031428855.1. GTDB lineage: Bacteria > Pseudomonadota > Gammaproteobacteria > Burkholderiales > JAEUOS01 > CANJDH01. The sequence continues at coordinate 862 of JANOYK010000602.1, forward strand.
CGCGATGATGACCTGCACGCCAGCGGCGACGTGACGTTTGGCATGTTCACCCTTGCCGCACATGGCGCCGATCACCACCTTGTGCGCACGCAGGTCTTCGACCACATCGGGTGGTGGCGAGCCGAGCGCACTGACCACCATCTTCACCTGCGGATGTTTGAGTGCAACCTGCAACAGGCGCCGTGCGCCATCGGGCGTCATGTTGCCGCGACCGTCGATGATCTCGCGATGGATCCGCTCGCGCTCACCCGGCGGCAGCGGCGGCACGCCGGCGTCGTCGAGCATCTTGTCCATGAAGGCACGATGTTCCTGCGGGATCATTTTTTCGAGGTCGCCGGTGGTGCTCTCGGCGCGCCTGTCGTACTTGGCCGGGATGATGACATCGACACCGTAGGGCTTGCCGTCGGTGTGCTGGTCGATCCAGCGCAACTCGGCTTCGAGTTGTTCGGGCGAAAAAGTGGCCGCGCCGAGCACGCCGAAACCGCCGGCCTTGGTGACTTCGACCACCACGTCGCGGCAGTGGGAGAAGGCGAAGATTGGGAGGTCGCAGCCTAGGGTGTCGCAGATGGGAGTACGCATGATGCAATCGGCCTCGGTGTGTAGTGCGGCGCGTCAGGCTGCGGCAATGTCAAACAGCGGCACCGGCGTGCCCTGCTCGTCCGGTTCAAAGCGCAACTGCATTGGCAGGTTGATCTTGAGTGCCGCGCTGCCGCGATAGTGGCCAAGCACGCGTCCACCTTCAGCCATATCAACCGTGACTAGCGTGTAGGGCAAGTCGGCGATGAAGCCGGGGTGGAAGGCGTGGTGCGTCACGGTCCAGCTATAAAGTGTGCCGCGCATGGCCGAGGCAATCCACTCGACCTGGTCCGACTGGCAGGCCCCGCACAGCACCTGCGGATAGTGGCGCACCTTGGCGCAGGCACCGCA
>JANOYK010000603.1:0-7100 GCA_031428855.1 Burkholderiales bacterium
GACCGGCGAGAAGAAATGCAGGCCGATGAATTTTTCCGGGTGAGCGGACGCGGCGGCAAGGCCGCTGATCGGCAGCGTCGAGGTGTTCGACGCAAAGATGCCGCCGGCTTTCAACAGCGGCTCACTTTCTTTGGTGACTGCGGCTTTGAGATCGCGCTTTTCGAACACCGCTTCGATGATGAGGTCGCAATCTTTGAGGTCACTCATGTTGGCGGTGGGCGTGATGAGATTGAGCGTCAGCGCGGCGCGCGTCTGGTCCATGCGGCCCTGCTTGATGCGGCGCTCCAGCAGATTGGCGCTGTAGGCCTTGCCCTGGTCCGCCGCCGCTTGCGACACGTCTTTGAGCACGCACGCGACGCCGCGGCTGGCGTTGGCCCAGGCGATGCCCGAACCCATCAGGCCGGCCCCGAGGATGCCGCCTTTCGTGGCTATCCACTTTGGAATGTCCTTGCTTCCGCGTGATGCGCCCGAGCGGATCGCGGTCTGATTGAAAAACAGCGTGATGAGATTTTTCGCCACCTGCCCCACGATCAACTCGGCGAGATAACGCGATTCAATCCGCAGCGCGGTTTCGATATCGACCTGTGCACCTTCGATGATGCAGCCCATGATGGCTTCAGGCGCGGGCAGCAGGCCACGGGTTTTTTTCAGTGTCATGGCCGGCGCAATGGCGAGCATTTGCGCGATCTTCGGGCTCGCCGGGCCGCCGCCTGGCATGCGGTATTTCGCATCGTCATACGGCTGCACCGGTGCCGGGTTGGCGGCGATCCAGGCGCGCGCCTTGGCGAGCATTTGGTCCGGTGTGGCGGCGAGGTCGTCGATCAAACCGGCTTCGAGCGCGGCGCGCGGGGCGAAGGTTTTGCCCTCCATCAAAATCGGAAACGCCGCCTCGATGCCGAGCAGGCGCGTGAGCTTGGTGACGCCGCCAGCGCCGGGCAGCAGGCCGAGCGTGACCTCGGGCAGGCCGACCACGATCTTCGCGTCATCGAGCGCGATGCGGTGATGCGCGGCCAGCGCCAATTCAAATCCGCCGCCCAGCGCCGCGCCGTTGATGCACGCCACCACTGGTTTGCCGAGCTTGTCAAACGCGCGAAACTGGCGCTTGGCGTGCTCGGCAAATTCAAACCACTGCGGCGCATCGGCCGGCTTGGCTTGCACCACATCTTTCAACTCCGCCCCGGCGAAAAATGTCTTCTTGGCCGAGACGAACATCACGCCCTTGATCGAGTCTTTTTGCGCGGTGACCATGGCGGCCACTTCCTCGATGTCGCGCTGCCACGCCAATGACATGGTGTTGACCGGCGCGCCGGGCGCGTCGAAGGTGAGGGTGAGGATGCCGTCGGCGTCCTTGTCGATGCGAATCGTTTCCATGTGCTTCCCTGAATTAAAAACGCCGCTCGGTGCAAGCGGCGCTGGCTCCATCAATGTCGGGCGATTTTACGCGCTGGCTACCGCCTCACGAGCCGGGCGCGCCGCATCGGGCGCCGACCCGCGTGCGCCGAACACCCGCGTCATGGTGTCGCGGAAGCTGCGCACCTCGGCGCCATCGAGCACGCCGCGCTCCTTGAGCAGCACATGCAACTCGGCCAGCCGGTAGTGCGGCACCGCAGGGTAGAGATGGTGTTCGAGGTGATAGTTGACGCTGTGCGGAAACAGCGCCATGCGCACCAGCGCGGGAATCGCGATGTTGGTGCGCGCCGCACCGAGCGCGGTGGAGGTGTCGGACGGCGCACCGTGCTCAGCCACTGCGCGCAGACGCAGGATGAAGGCCTGCACCGTGATCGCGGGCAGCACCCAAAGCACCAGGTATTCGATGCCGTAGCCGATGGCGAACATCAAGAGCGGCACCGCGACATGAAACGCAACCACGATCCAGCGGTCGCGCAGCGCCAGTTTGCGCAGGCTCGCGGTGGTGTCGGCGAGTGGATCCTGCTTTTGCCCGGTCACCGTGTTGGCAGCGGGCGCACCGAAGAAATACAGGTAGTTGCGCCAGGCGGTAAAGCCCGCAATATCCTTGAGCAATTTTGCCCAGAGGTAGGCCTTGCCGCGCGGGTAACCCGCCATCAGCGCCATGTCGGGGTCAATCTCTTCATACAAGTGGTTGTGGTGCAGGCGGTGCACGATGCGATACGAAAACGTCGACACGCCGATCAACATGCCCGAGATGCGCCCGATCCAGTCGTTGGCGGCGCGCGATTCAAACACGCGGTAGTGCGTCGACTCGTGCGAAATGATCGCCAGCCAGTGCTGCCAGCAGCCCATCAGCACCACGCACACGATCAGGAGAGGCGCTCCCACCAAGGGTTTCGGGCCGATGATCGAGAACGCGTAGAGGCCTGGCAAAAGGGTGAGCACGAGCAATCCGTACGTCTGCGCGAGCGACCACAGGCTGTGCGCCACCGAGAGCTTGGTGAAATAAGCAAGCTCCTCGCGCGTCAGCGACTTGCGCGCGCTTTGCGTGGTGAGCTTGTCGCGAAACTCTTCGCCGTGGCTGACCGGTGCTTCGAGATGGGTTTCGCCCAGCGCGCCACTCAACGCCTGCTGGGCAGCGGAGTCAGCGGAAATGGGGGTGGCAGACATGGCAGAGGGTAGCGGGGCGGCACGGTGACGCCAGAGCGCGGGCGTCAAGACAACAAGGCTACCATTTTTCGATCCACGGGCGCAGGTCTAGTTCAAAACTCCAGGCGTCGCGCGGCTGGCTGTGCAGGGTCCAGTAGTTCTCGGCGATGTGATCGGGATTGAGAATGCCGTCCTGGCCCTTGAGTGCATAACGCTCGGGGAAGCGCTCGGCGATGAAGGCGGTGTCGATGCCGCCATCAATGACGACGTGACCGACGTGAATGCCCTGCGGCCCCAGCTCGCGCGCCATGCTTTGCGCCAGAGCGCGCAAGGCGTGCTTGCCGCCAGCAAAGGCCGCGAAGCCCACGCCGCCACGCAGACTGGCGGTCGCGCCGGTAAAAATGATCGTTCCCTTCTTGCGCGGCAGCATCACCCGCGCCGCTTCGCGCCCGGTAAGAAAGCCGCCAAAGGCACACATCTCCCACACCTTGCGGTAGACCTGCGCAGTCATTTCCGTGATGCCGAAGCGCACGTTGCCGCCGATGTTGAAGACGAACACTTCGACGGGGCCGATGCCGGCCTCGATCTGCGCGACGAGCCTGACGACTTCTTCTTCCTCGCGCGCATCCGACCCGAAGGCGTGACAGACCCCGCCGGCGGCTTCGATCTGCGCCTTGAGCGGTGCGAGTTTTTCGACGCTGCGGCGCGTGACGCAGGCGGTGAAGCCTTCACGCGCGAAGCGCTTGGCAATGGCGCTGCCTAAGGCGTCGCCGGCGCCGATGACGAGGGCAACTGGCTTCATGGGTTCTCCAGAGCGAATTACGGTTTAGTCTGTTGAAAGGAGCGCTTTTCAGATGCTTTCAAGCGGGCGAATCAACACGATCTTGCCAGATACTTGGGCGGCGGGACGTGTGCAGCACCGCCAGAACATCCACAAAATCAGATTCGATCAAGTAGTAAATGGCAAATGGGAAACGGCGTGTCAGAGTGCGACGCACTTCTCCAACCACGCGTTGATACAACCTGGGATTGTCCGCGAGACGCGCCAGTTGATCACGCAATTCATGGACAAAGGCGCGCGCCAGAGCCGGCCCAATCAATGCGTAAAACTCCGAAGCTTCAGTCACGTCCAATTCCGCAAGCGGACGGAGAATGACCTTCATTTCAAGCGGGCAAGCAAATCTTTCTCCACGTCTTCCCACGCGCGGCCCAAGGGCTGCGAACCTGACGCTGCGGCCATGCGCCGGTCAAGTTCTTCCCTGTGCCAATCCGGAATTTGCGGCGAGACCTCGACGCTTTGCAGCACGCTATCCCATAAGGCATCCATCAATGCCATACGCTCCTCCACAGGGAGGCGCAGGATTTCGCTGATTTGGGCGGTGGTCATGGAAACAATGTAGCACAGGGTTTCGCGCCGTGTTTCACGCCCTGGACTGCGCCAATCACCGCCGCGCGGCATGACTTGGCGGCCGATTTTGACTGCGCACGCGTCACGGCCGCATTCCGAAAGTGCTTGCCCCCACCGTCCGCAACGGTGCCGCCAGATTTGCAAACTCGCACAACAGCCCCCGCGTCTCGCGCGGGTCGATGATCTCCTCGACCAGAAATTGCTCCGCCGTACGAAACGGCGAGGTGAATTGCTTGAGGCGCACCTCGATCTCGGCAAGCTTGGTTGCCGGGTCGGCTGAGGCTTCGAGTTCTGCCTTGTACGCCGCCTCCAGCCCACCCGCAAGCGGCAGCGAGCCCCACTCGCCCGAGGGCCAGGCGTAGCGGATGTTGAAGCGCCCGGTGCTCTGGTGCGCCGCGCCGGCCACGCCAAAGGCGCGGCGCACGATGATGGAACACCGGGGCACAGTGGCCTGGTAGATCGCCGCCATCGCACGGGCACCGTAGCGGATCGTCGCGGCTTCTTCGGCCTCGACACCGATCTGGAAGCCGGGGATATCGACGAGGTGCACAACCGGCAGATGGAAGGTCTGCGCCATGTCTACAAAGCGCACCAGTTTTTCCGATGCGCGCGCAGTCCAGCCGCCACCGTAGTGATAGGGGTCGCTCGCCACTACGGCCACCGGCCAGCCATCGAGCCGCGCGAAGCCGGTGATGATCGAGCGGCCCCACATCTTGCCGATCTCGAAGATCGAATCGCGGTCTACCAGTGCATCGACGATGGGCCGCATCTGATTTTCAGTCGGTATGAATATGCCGAGAATTCTGGCCTTCTTTTGGTTTCGTGTTCTTCAGATCGGCCTTCTCTAAGGCGTCTTCTTCGAACTGAGGGTACGCTCCCATGAGAGGTGAAACAGGCGATGGACGACGGTCGAAACAATCGAATTGGCCCAAGCTCCATGAACGCAATCTGGCAGCATTTTCAAGTCGGCCAAATACATGCATATTCGCGCCGCCGTCCACACTTGATGAGGGGCTGAGCGCGCTATCCGCAGCACTAGCCGGTATTAGCGCTTTACCGGTACTCACGCGCTTGGCGAAGTCGCTATCCCCACGATATTCCGGTTCAAACGTCAGCCCGCAAACCCCGCATCTCCGAGCAGATCTCCCAACTCAGTGTCAAGCCCATAGCCGACATTGCCGGCAAGATCGACAACTGCGGCAAGGCGCGTTACATACTCGTCACGCGAGGGAGGCAACACCTCTTTGAGCATGCCGGCGGCACCCGCAAATTGCGTCGCAATCGCGTTCGCGTAAGCGTCGTCCATGAATCCGAACTCCATCGAAAACGCCATCGCCCGTTCGCAGAAAAAGGTCTGCAACTCCAGCATGCCCTCGGGTGTTCCGATCGCCTTGCGATAGTCGGCAATCGCTTTTTTCGCCTCGGTCAGCCGCACCGGTTTGTTCCAGTCGAACGACACCGCGTTTTCGATGACCTTCTTATAGACCGCGAGCGGATCAGCGCCGACGCCGAGCCGCGAGTGCAGAAATGTCCGATTGTTTTTGTCCGCCGCATACAGGTCTTGCAGCAGACCCAGCAGCCCGGCGCGGTCAAACGCGGCCAGCTTGGCTTTTACGTCGCTCCAGACCGGTGAAGTGCGCGCGGTTTTGGGAGGCATGGCTTCTCCAGTAAATGACGGTCAGATGGTTAACAGGCCTAAAGCCCTTGGTGGGTGCGGGTTTCGGCCATGCGGCCTGGCCCGGCATGAAATGCCGCAGCTATTCGCTGCCTTGCAGCGTACCCGGAATATCGCGGCTCATGTGAACCACGCGGATCACGTCGAGGTGGCTGCTGTGCTCGATATAGAACAGCGCGTACGGAAATCTCTTCAACTGCCAAGAGCGCAGATGCGGGATGTTGAGTTCGTGCGCGTAGCGTGGCGCGCCGACGCCCGGATTTCGCTCGATTCGTGCAACCGCTTTTTCCAGCACGCTGACAAACGGCCCCGCCATGTGGGACGCCTCTTGTGCATACCCATCGAGCGCCGCCAGGACATCCACCTCCGCGATTGCCGAGCGGATCGCTGGCTTCATCGGGCCTTTTTGTTCAGCCCTGCCGCCGCGCGTTTGCCAATTTGGCGCCCTTTGTCAGGCCGCCCCAAATGACGATCCACGCGCATTTGTTGCGCTGCCCGATGTTGCGCTGCCCGATGTTGCATTGCCTGATTGACGCGCCCGCAGTTGCCCGGTAGTCTTCGCCCCTGCTGCCACCTGCATCATCCAAAACACAAGAGGCAGAGGAGACAATTTGGCGCAGTTCCTGCAATTGACCTTCAGCGGCATCGCGATTGGCTGTGTGTACGGGCTGGTCGCGCTCGGCTTTGTGTTGATCTACAAGGCCACCGAGACGGTTAATTTCGCCCAGGGCGATTTGATGATGCTGGGCGGCTTTTTCGCCTACACCACCACCGCTCTGATGGGCCTGCCTTACTGGATCGGCATCATCCTCGCCATGCTGGCGATGGCGCTGTTCGGCATGCTCACCGAGCGCATCGTGCTGCGCCCGGTGCTGGGCCAGGCGCAGTTCACCGTGGTGATGGTCACCATCGGCGTCGGCTATGTCGCGCGCGGCATCGTGACCATGATGCCCGGCTGGGGCACCGACACCTTCAAGATCGTCACGCCGTTTGCCGAGCAGGTGGTGCATTTTGGCGGCGCAGCGCTGGCGCTCGACCAACTGATGATCATTGTCGACACGGCCGTGCTCTGCCTGATCCTGTTCGTGTTTTTTCGCTATAGCCGGATTGGCATCGCCATGCAGGCCACCTCACAAAACCAGTTGGCGGCCTACTACATGGGGATTCCGGTGCGGCGCATCAACACGCTGATCTGGGGCCTGTCGGCGGCAGTGGCGGCGTTTGCCGGCATCTTGCTCGCACCGATCACCTTTGTACACGCCAACATGGGCTTCATCGGCCTGAAAGCCTTTCCGGCGGCGGTGGTGGGCGGCTTTGGCAGCATCCCCGGCGCCATTGTCGGCGGCCTGATCATCGGGCTGGTGGAGTCGTTTGCCGGGTTTTACCAGCCAGAAGGCTTCAAGGACAAAGCCGCCAACAATTTGGTGGTGCTGGTATTTATGTTAAAAACATCCGGCC
>JANOYK010000604.1:0-3710 GCA_031428855.1 Burkholderiales bacterium
CGAGTTTGCTGCCACCGAAAGATGCGCCGTCCAAAGATATCGGCATCGGCGGTGAAGTGTGGGCCTTGCACGGCGGCGGTTTTTACCGTGCGCAAAAATTCGCCGTCGCGCCGCCTGAGTTGCCGCAGCCGCCGGTGCCGCTGCACTGGTTCAAGTGGGAGGCCTACACCACCTGGCTGTCCGGGTTTGCGCTGCTGGTGCTGATGTATTACGTGCAGGCTGATGTGTATCTGATCGACAAGAGCGTGATGGACCTCACGCCGGTGGCCGCGATTGCGGTGGGTTTAGGCCTGCTGGCAATGGGCTGGATTTTGTATGACCTGATGTGCCGCTCACCGCTGGGGGACAACGAGCCGCTGCTGGCGGCGGTCATGTTTGTGCTGCTCGGTGCGCTCGCCTATGGCCTGACCCACATGTTCAGCGGGCGCGGTGCCTTCATTCATTTTGGCGCGGTGATCGGCACCATCATGGTGGCCAACGTGTTCTTTGTCATCATGCCGGGCCAGCGCGCGATGGTGGCTGCCAAGGTGGCAGGCGAGCCGGTGGACCCGGCGCACGGTCTGCGCGGCAAACAGCGCAGCGTGCATAACACCTACTTCACGCTGCCAGTGCTGTTCGTGATGATCAGCAATCACCACGCCGGGTTCACCGGCCACAGACATGCGTGGGCGATTTTGATGGCGATCTCGCTCGCTGGTGCGCTGATCCGCTTGTATTCGGTGCAGTCGCATCGCGGCAACAAGCGCCCCATGTTGTGGATCACCGGCTATGGCATTTTGATTGGCTTGTTCATTGCGCTGTTTCCCCAACCAGTGGAGCGCGCGGCCGGTGCAACAGTGAAATTTGCCGACGTGAAGCGCGTGATCGACGCCAAATGCACCGTGTGTCACGCCGCCACGCCGACGTTCCAGGGCTTCAACGCGCCGCCCAAGAATGTGATGTTCGAGACTGCCGCGCAGGTCAAAACCCAGGCCGCGCAGATTCAGCAGCAGAGCGTGGCCACGCGCGCCATGCCGCCCGGCAACCTGACCCAGTTGACGGACGCAGAGCGGGTCCTGATTGGCACCTGGTTTGCGCAAGGGGCCGGCGTGCAGTAACGCGGGCAAGCGCCAGAGACGCAGGGCTACAATATTTTGCAGTGTCACGCCGCCCGGCCTGATGCTTTGATCCGTCACTGCAACCCTCCCCGCAACCCGTCACTGCAACCCCCAGGAGACCCGCATGACCGCCATCGCTGCCGCCATCGCGCATGAACTGCTGACTGCGCGCGCCAAGTCCGCTCCCTTGCCACCCTACACCTCGCTGTCACACGGCCTTAACGTCGAGGAGGCCTACGACATCTCGGCAGAAATCCTCAAGCTGCGCCGCGCGCGCGGCGAGCGTCCGGTCGGGCGCAAGATCGGGTTTACCAACCGCGGCATCTGGCCCGAATTTGGCGTCGATGCGCCGATCTGGGGCTATGTGTACGACAGCACCATCCGCTTCGCCCGTGATAACACCGGCGTGCAATCGCTCACGGGCGCGATGGAGCCGAAGATCGAGCCCGAGATCGTGTTCTGCCTGCGCAGTGCGCCGCGCCCGGGCATGAGTGAGGAGCAACTGGCGGACTGCATCGACTGGATCGCACACGGCTACGAGATCGTACATTCGCCCTACCCCGGCTGGAAATTCAAAGGAGCTGACACCATCGCCGCGTTCGGCCTGCATGGGGTGCTGATCGTCGGCGCGCCGCGTCAGGTGCGCACCATCAGCGGCCTCAACCGCGATCTGGTCAAGGAACTGCGCAACTTCAAGGTCTCGCTGTTTTGTGACGGCGTGCTGGCCGATTCCGGCGCCGGTGCCAACGTGCTCGGCAGCCCGCTGGCAGCGTTGCAGCATCTGGTCGATGTGCTTGGTCACCAACCCAATCACCACCTGCTCGAGCCAGGTGAAATCATCACCACCGGCACCCTCACCAACGCATTGACGATCAAGCCGGGACAGACCTGGCACACCGCGTTTACCGGGATCGATCTGCCCGGGCTGCGAATCGGCTTTGTGTAATAGGGTCCCGATTTTCCCGGATGCCGTGCGCCGTCACGCGCTGCCACCAAGGGTTTCCGGCCGGTGATGTGCTGAAACCCGCTCCTGCCAACGGTTTCCTTGGTATGGCAAGTGCGGGTTTTATCCGGTGCTGATCGCACGGCGGGTGAGATCAGCGCCGCCGGTGCCGCCCAACTGACGAAACGATTTTTCCAGTTGCGCTTCGCTCTTGGGCGGCAAGCGCAGTATCGAGCCGTCAGCCAATTCAATCACCGCCGGTCCACTCAATCTTGGCGGCGGTTCGAAGGTTCGCTGCTGCGGCGGTTCGACGGCTCGGCAGTGCGCCGCTCCAGCGGGCCATCGATCGCCACTGGCTGCCCGCGCCGCTTGGCTTCGGCCAGCGCGTTTTCGGCGGCCACCACCGTTGCGCCCGGATGAAGCCGCTGGTGCGAGTCGGCAATGCCGCACGAATACTCGACTGCGATGGTGACGCTGCCCCATTCCATCGAGAGCGGCACTGCGCGCAATTTGGCCACCAGCGCCTGCGCCGATAGCTTGTCGGTGTCCGGCAACAGCAGCAAAAATTCGCCGCCGCCGGTGCGTCCGGCACAGTCAGAGCGGCGCAGCGTGCGCTGCAAATGGGCCGCCAGTGTTTTCAGGGCCGCGTCCCCGGCCTGATGGCTGTGGCTGTCGTTGATCTGTTTAAGATGCTTCAGATCAAGTGCGATGATGGTGAAGTCAGCGCCGGTGCGTTTGTGGCGGGCAAATTCGCGCCCGGCCAGCTCATGAATGCGCCCGTGGTTGAACAGCCCGGTGAGAGTGTCGCGCGCGAGCAGATTGCGCACGGTGCGGGCGCGTGCAGCATTGTTGAGCGCAGCCTGCACCATATCATGCGGATAGACCGGCTTGAGCAGATAACTCTGCGCGCCGTGTGACATCGCCTCCAACTGGGCGGTGAGCGATTTCTCGCTCGACATCAACACCATCTGGGTGCTGGCAAAGCCGGGGTGCTGGCGGAACACCGAGAGCAATTCGATGCCGTCGATGCCCGGCATCGAAATATCGAGAAACACCACATCTGGCCCAAAACGCATGGCGTCTTGGTAGCCTTGCGCCGGATCGGAAATGGTATGCACGTCAAAGCCGGCCGCCTTGAGGTGGTGCCCGTACAGCGCCAGAATGGTGGTGTCGTCATCGATTAACAAGACGCGGTAGGGCTGCTCGTCGGGTAGGCGCAGCAGTTCACGGATCGCCTCGCCGAAAGTGGAGGTCTCGACCGGCAGGTGAAAAAAGCCGGTGCCGCCAGCCCGCACTGCGGCCAGACGCGCGTCCAGCGTGTCGTTAAAGGAGACAAATACGGCGGGCTGGCACCCGTTCGATTTTCTGGCCGCAGCGATCAGGCGCGCGGCTGCCGCCGCAGACAGGGCGGTGTCAATCACCAGCAGGTCCGTCGCTTCGGACGGACCTGCTGTCTGGTCCGCCACTGCCAGTTGCACATCAGCCGCACGCATTGCTGCGCGCACTGCTTCGATCACTGCTGCATTTTCACTGCCAATAAATACCGATTTCAATCGATCTCCTGCGCGTTTCTTTGATCTGGGCAGGATAACGCTAATTGGGAGGGCAAATGCAGCCAGCCACCCCGGCAATTGTCAGGATTTGTGAACTCGCACAGGGGCGGGCGGGAA
>JANOYK010000605.1:0-6526 GCA_031428855.1 Burkholderiales bacterium
CAGCAATACCGACACCGGCATCAACAACATCACCGGCACCCACAGCCAGTCGAGTATCTCGCCAAACAGCGAGCTGTTCGGACGCGCGTCATCGGACATGAAACCGGTCAGCCGGTGCCAGCGGCGGTGCTGCACCGGCGCACCCGCATGGCCGGGGGGTTGGCCGGGGGACTGACCAGGGGACGGGACGGGACGCTCTACTGCCGTGCGGCCGGGAGACTCCGATGCCATGCGGGCGGGCCGGTCAGGCACGGCGCGAGCCCTCAGGCGGACGCGCCCGCGGCCGCGGCTGCTTTCTCCATGCAGTAGCCGAGCCCGCGCACCGTCGAAATCGATGCACCCGGCTCAATTTTTTTGCGCAGGCGGTGTACATAGACCTCGATGGCGTTGGTCGAGAGTTCTTCGCCCCACTCACACAAATGCTGCACCAGTTGGTCTTTGCTCACCAGCCGGCCGGTGCGCTGCAAAAATATTTCGAGCAAGCCGAGCTCGCGCGCCGACAATTCAAGCGGCTTGCCGTCAAGGAATGCGACCCGTCCCGGCAGGTCATAGCTGAGCGCGCCATTCTGGATCAGGGTGGGCGCGCCGCACAAGCCGCGCCGGGTCAGGGCACGCACGCGCGCTTCGAGCTCGGCCAGATCAAACGGCTTGGCCATGTAGTCATCTGCGCCGAGGTCAAGACCTTTGACGCGGTCGTCCACACCATCGGCAGCCGTCAGGATCAACACCGGCATGCGCGCGTTGGCGCCGCTGGCCTTGGCGCGCAGGCGGCGCAGCACTTCAAGGCCGGACAATTTGGGCAGCCCCAAGTCAAGGATCATCAAATCGTAGCTCTGCGCTGCGGCCGCGGCATCCGCCTCGGCCCCGTTTTGCGCGTGATCGACCGCGAAGCCGCTGCGCCGCAGGCTGCGTGACAGGCCATCGGCCAGTACGGCGTCGTCTTCCGCCAGCAAAATCCGCATGCTTGAATCTCCTCTGAAGCCTGGCCTGTAAGCCTGGCCTGTAAGCCTGGCCTGTGGTTCGGCCCGGGGCCCGGCTTTGCGTCTCCATTTTCTTGTTTTTTTTAGTGTACACCGCAGTCAATAGCGGCAGCACAAACACGCCGCTGCGCCGCTACTTGAGAATCTGGAACAAATTGTTGAAGTCGTCGGTCCAGACGCGCAGACCGGGAATGTTCTCTATCTTGCCGCGCTTGGCCTTGACGCCCTCATCGTTGATGAACTCACGGTTTTTGGTGACGATGACCCAGTCGGTGCGCGACAGGTACTTGTCGCTCTCGGCGTCATCCGAAATCAGAATCGCCTCATAGCCGATCTCATCGGCCAATTGCTTGACCACCGGGGCCAGCCGCAAATAGCGGTTGGTCAGATGAAACGCCACTGCGCCATCGGGCTTGATGTGTTTCAAGTACACCTGCAGCGCCTCGCGCGTAATCAGATGCACCGGGATCGCATCACTCGAAAACGCGTCGACTGCCAGCACGTCAAACCGCTGCGGCGCTTCGCGTTCCAGCACCAGGCGCGCGTCGCCCAAAGCGGTTTCAATCTTGGCTTTGCTCTCGGTCAGGTAATAAAAATAATGCGTCGCGATATCGATCACTTTCGGATTGATTTCATACATGCGGATCACGTCGCCCTTCTGCCCGTAACCGGCCAGGGTGCCCGCGCCGAGGCCGATTACGCCGACGCGCTGCTCGACCGGATGAATCTGCGACAGCGCCATGCCGACGCCCGAGGAGTCACCGTAGTAGCTGGTGATGATGTGGCGGTGCGACGGGTGGATGTATTGCTCGCCATGCATGATGACGCCATGCACCAGACGGCGATTGGCGTCGTCATCGGTATCGGGCAGCGGCTGCTTGACGCGCAGCGAACCATAAAAATTGCGCGAGGCGTGGATCGTGTTCTCTTTGAGAAACTCGTTGTATTGCCAGCCGTAATAGCCGCAGGCCCCGGCCGCAGCCAGCGCGGCCAGCGGTGCCCACGCCGTGAGCGGATGCCGGAACAAATGGCGCGTCACCACCAGCGCCATCAGCGCGCAGGCAATCAGACCAAGCGGCATTTCCAGATAGCCAGTGAACAGCTTGGGCGCGGCGAGGCCGGCAAACATGCCACCGGCCGCGCCGCCAATCGACAGCATCAGGTAGAAGCGCGTGAGGTAACGCGGCGCAGGTTTGGCCGCCGCCAGCTCACCGTGGCAAAACAGGCAGGTCAAAAACAGGCCGGCGCAATAGAGCGGAATCGCATACTCGATCGAGAGCACGCCGCGCTCAGCCGTGAGGCCCCAAGCCATCGCCCCGAGCACCACCAGCACGGGGCCCAGCATCAGCTGGCGCAGATAAAACCCGCGCCCGCCGCGCCCCTCAAACACCAGCACGACGGTGAGCAGGTAGAGCGTCAGCGGCAACACCCACAAAAACGGAATCGAGGCAACGTTTTGCGAGATGTGGTTTGAAATCGCCAGCAACAGCAGGGACGCGAGTGCGCTTAACGTGAACCAGAGGCCGTAGTCGGCTGCGCTGGGCGGTTCGTTTTGGCGTGCCGTATCGTGTTCATCGGATGCGGGCACCGAGACCGCAGCGGCGGTTGAAATCGTTCCGGCACCCCCCCCTGAAACCGTTGGTGCAAGCGGATCAGAAGCCATCGATGCGACAGAAGCCGCTCCCACCAACGGTTCTGGCACGGCATTGCATACGGCTTCCGGCCGTTCGCGCCGCGCACGCAGCGCGCTGCCGATGCAAAAAACCACGAACAACCCATAGCCCACACTCCAGCCCACCGCCTGCACGCGCGTCGGCACCCACATCTCAATCGCGAACGGATAGGCGAGCAAGCCCATCAACGAGCCCAGGTTCGAGAGCGCAAAGAAACGGTACACGCGCTTGGCGGTCGCCGGGTCGGCATGTTCGCGTGCGAACCACGACTGCACCAGCGGGCCAGTGGTGGAGAGCATGAAATACGGCAAGCCGATGGTGGCGGCAAGCAGGCCGAGAATGCGCCACAGCGGGTCTTCGTCACCCGCCGGTTTCCAGCCGGCTGCCGCAACAATCGGCAAAGACGCAAGGCTGATGAGCAACAGCACAATGTGCAGGGTGGTCTGGGTTTTAGGCTTGAGGCGGCTCGACAGATCCGAATAGGCGTAGCCGGCCAGGAGCGCGAGTTGAAAGAACACCAGGCAAGTGGTCCATACCGCCGCCGTGCCGCCGAACCACGGCAGGATTTGTTTGGCGATGATCGGTTGAACCAGAAACAGCAAAAAGCTGGAGACGAGAATGGTGGCGGCGTAGAGAACCATGAAGGGCTTTTTAGACGGAAGAGGGGGGAAGCGGCAGCATCACCGTTTCCGCCGAGAGTGTTTTGTGATGTGGCCTGATTGCGCCGGTTGGTCAGGCCATTGGTCAGGCCAGATAGCGTGCGAGCGCAGCTGGATCAACATTGCCACCCGAGAGAATGATGCCCACGCGCTTGCCGGTCAGGTCGATCTGTTTGCCGAACACCGCTGCCGCCGCGAGGCAGCCGGTCGGCTCGACCACGATCTTCATGCGCGCGACAAAAAACTTCATCGCCTCGATCAACTGCGCGTCACTGACCGTCAGCACATCCGCCACCAGCGCACCCATGATCGCAAACGTGAGCTGGCCGGCGCGGGTGGTCTGTGCGCCGTCGGCAATCGTGTTGGGCACAGCGATGGAAATAATTTCACCTTTGCGCAAAGACTGCTGCACATCGTTGCCCGCTTCGGGTTCGACCCCGATCACCTTGCAGCCTGGCGAGAGCGCGTGGGCTGCCAGCGCGCAACCTGAAATCAAACCACCGCCACCGACGCACACAAACAAATAGTCGAGCGGCCCGGCGTCTTCGATCAACTCCTTGGCGGCAGTGCCCTGCCCCGCGATTACCCCGGCATGGTCGAACGGCGGAATCAAGGCGAGGCCGCGCTCGGCGGCGATTGTTTTGGCCAGCGCTTCGCGGTCTTCCGTGTTGCGCTCATAGGTGATGACCTCGGCACCATAGCCGCGCGTGGCGGCAAGCTTGATGGCGGGCGCATCGGACGGCATCACGATGGTGGTGCTCACCTGTTGCAGACGGCCCGCCAGCGCAATCGCCTGCGCATGGTTGCCCGACGAGAACGCCAGCACGCCACGCTTGCGTTCGTCCGCGTTCAGCATCGCAATCGCGTTGTACGCGCCACGAAACTTGAACGCGCCCATGCGTTGCAGGTTTTCCGCTTTGAAAAACAGCGATGCGCCGGTCAGTGCATCCGCCGTGGCGGAGGTGAGCACCGGCGTGCGATACGCCGCGCCTTCGATGCGTTTGGCGGCGGCGGCGACATCCGCGTAGGTGACCGGCAAATTCACAGGGTGTCTTTCATCGTCGAGCGCGTCTTTCATCTTCACAGGGAGTGTTTCATCGTCGAGAGCGTCTTTCATCTTCACAGGGAGTGTTTCATCAAGGCGATGGCTGGCGCCGGTTGACCCGATGGGTTGAACCACGCTCCCAGAGAGCGCATGTCAATCAGCCCGCGCGCCCGAGGCCTTGACCACCGGCGCCCACTTCGTCAATTCCTGGCCGGTGAAGGCGGCATATTCGTCAAGCGTCATGACTTTGGTGTCGACGCCCGGCCCGGCCAAGCGCTCCTGATACTCGTAGCAGCGGTAGGGCGAGGGCGGCACTGGCAGCGAGTATGCGAAGGGTTTTCATTGAGGATGTGAGACTTGCGCAGGGGACAACCTGAAATTGTCGCATGGCAATCGGCGCAAGCGTTGAAGCGCTGAGTGCGGAATCTTCAGGCGGGCAAAACCTGGTTTGTCGATTCCGCGATAGCCGCTCCCACCAACGATCTCATGCCATCGAATCCGTGAAACCCTTGGCCACCAACGGTTCTAACCAGGCGGTTGAGACCAAACCAGTTTCAACCCAGCGGTATTTAGCCCGATGCCACGCGGCTTTGCAATTCTGCTGCGGCAGCAGCAAACGGCACGAGCGGCATCTCGCACACGCCGCGCCCGAGCAAGCCGCGGCCATCGGCTGACACCATGCCGGTGGAGAGCAACGGTGCGCGGCCCGAGGCGGCTACAGCGGCGGCATCGATCCCGGCAGCCACACCCAGCACCGGGTGCATGCCGGCCAACAGCTTCAGGGCGCGCGCGTCATCTTCGGGCGCGAGCCACGGTGCAAACGCACGTTGCAACGAGGGTGCGCGCCGCAACACTTGCCCGCCCAAGCCGAACGCGTCGATGATGCCGCTGTCACCGGTAGCGGGCGGAAATTGCGGATCGGTTGGCGCGCCTTTCATGAATGGCCCGCGCACCAGCGTGGCGGGCGCGGTAAACCAGCGATCCGGCAGGCCGGCCAACTGGATGCCGCAGACTTCACCATTCGCCGCCATGCGCGTCACGATGGACGACCCCGGTGTGCCGGCGGCGGCATCGAGCATGAGGGCGCAGGCCGGCATCCACAGGTTGAGAAAATAGAGCGGTGCTTCGAGCACCGTGGTGAGTGCTGCCGGTACATTCGCTACGTCAGCAGCAGTGTCAGTGACAGCGGTAACTGAGGCGGCAACCCCGCTCTTGCGCGACGCGAGCACCGCGTGCAGCACCAGCGTGGCACTCGACAAGCGGTTGTGCAGATCGTCACCCTCGGTCAGCGCCGAGCGCGCAATCGAGAGCAGGTCGATGGGCCCTTCGGCAAGCAATGCCTGAAAACCCGGCAGGAGCGTGCTTTCACGAAACGCGAGCCGCTCCAGGATGGCGGCATCGCGTCCGCCAAAGCGCATTTGCGCACCGCCGCCGGTGCCGAGAAAGCTGTGCCAGCGTGCGGTGCTGCCGACATTGCCGTCGCTATTCCCACCATCACCCGCGCTGCCATATTCGACATCCACACCCGCGTCAATTACTGCCAGCGTGCTGCGCGCACCCACCAGCGCCACCAGCGGCATTGATACGCGATGCGCCAGGCCCGGCTCCAGCTTGACTGCGCCGCTATCGAACAGGCGCTCAGCCGCAGCGATGTCACCGGCCCAGCCTTCATGCACGCAAGCGAGCAGCGCCGCGTTGCGCATTGGCGGCGGCGGGCGCAGCGGGTCGGCCAGCGGCGGGCCGGCATGCAACAACACATGGTCGGGCAGGCCGAGCGCATCGCGCGCGTTGATGACACCGGTCCAGCGCGGCTGGCACGCGAAGATGCGCGCAAGGGCGGACGCGTTGGCTGCAGACAGGGTTGATGACATGGCAGGTTCCTGGTTGAGCTGGGTTGGCCGGGCGGCGCTGAACCAACAGTTGACGCCGCGCCCGGATTGCGAATATAGTCAGTTTACCAATCGGAATCCAAATTAGTTTTTCAGAAAAGATACCCGCCCGCCGTGTCCGACGTCACCCCGCTCCTGCCCGAAAAGTCGTCGCTTGCCGAGTCGGTGCATGCGCGCATCCGCGATGACATCTACGACTTTCGCATGATGCCGGGGGACCGCCATTCCGAATCCGAACTGGCGGCGCGTTATGGCGTATCGCGCACGCCCTTGCGGCTGG
>JANOYK010000606.1:0-1734 GCA_031428855.1 Burkholderiales bacterium
TGTGCTCGAATTTCCGATGATCGACCAGGACCCGCTGCCGTGGTGGACCCAGGGGCGCGTCACCTTGCTCGGTGACGCTGCGCACCCGATGGTGCCGCGCGGCTCGAACGGCGCGGGGCAATCGATCATCGATGCGCGCACGCTTGCTGATTGCTTGGCCGCTTGCTTGGCCAATAGTTTGGCGCAAGGCCCCTCTGCGGTAACCGGTGTCGAGCAGGCCCTCAAAGACTACGAAGCCCGGCGCCTGCAAGCGACATCCAACGTGGTGCTCACCAACCGCAGCAACCCGCCCGACGCCATCATCCGCGTGGTCTACGAGCGCATCGGCGACAAACCGTTCGAGCGCATTGAGGACGTCATCAGTGCAGCAGAGTTGACGGCGATTACCGATGGCTACAAGCGCGTGGCGGGGTATACCAAAGAAGGTCTGGCTGGACGATAAGGTGGCTGGAAACCGTTGGTACGAGCGGACCTTGTCGACGTTATGGCCGTGACCCTTGGTGGGAGCGCCTCTCCAGCCTGTGCCATCGCAGAAACGATTTACTCCGGCGTCATTGGCCGAGGTAAGCGCGTGCCACGTGGAATGGCGTTGCGTTGACGAGAATGAGTGTTGCTACTATTTGCCGATTGCTGTTGATACGCTTCCCAGAAGATGGTCATGAGTGCAATTCCCGAACTGCCCGTCACTGGGCGCAAATCAGTCAAGAGGAAAGCGGACCCCGCCATTGACGCGAAGCTCAAGGCGATGTTCGATCAAGTGCGCAAAGAGGCGAGCAAAGTCCCGGCCAGCAAGCGCATCCGCGATGTCAGTGCCCTGATAGAAAAAGGCCGGCGCTTCGGCGCATGAAATTTGTCCTTGATGCGTCCACGGCGATCAGCATCGCCGTGCCGCAAGCGCTGGGCGATACCCACGCGCAAGGCGTAATGCGCATGCCGGAGCGGCGCGACAAACCGGTCTGCCCGCACACGTGGCGGGTGGAAGTGGCCAGCGGTCTGCATCAGGCCTATCTCGAACGCAAGATCAGCGAGGCCGCTGCCCGCACCGCGTTGCGCCGCTTGCAGGCACTGCCAGTTGAATTTGCCGACGCGCCTGCGCCCACTGCGCTGTTCGACTTACAAATCAAACACGCCATCAGCGCCTATGACGCGATGTATGTTGCCGTCGCGCTGCGACTCAAACTGAAAATTGCGACGCATGATTCAAAACTGGCCCGTAACCTCGTGCGGCGTGGCATGGCCAAATTGCTGCTGCCTGGCGCGGTTTTGCCAGCAATTGAGTGATCGTGCATGTGCGTTTTACAACTGCACCATCTACTGAAACCGTTGGTACAAGCGGTTTCTGTTGATGTGATGCCAGAAACCCTTGGTGGGAGCGCCTCTCCAGCCTATGCCATCGAAGAAACAATCTGCTCCGGTGTCATCGGCATGGCACGCACGCGCACGCCGATGGCGTTGAAGACGGCGTTGCCAATCGCCGCACCGACCGGGCCGTGCGCCGCTTCACCTGCGCCCACTGAGGGGCAATCGGGGCGCGAGATCAGGTCGATTTCGATCTCAGGCACTTCGGAGAATTTGAGGATGGGATAGTGTTCCCAGGCGTCGCTGGTGACGCGTAGGGCATCGAAACGCACCGCTTCTTTCAGCGTCATGCTGGCCGCCTGAATCGCGCCGCCTTCGACCTGATTGAGCACACCGTCGGGGTTGATGACGAGGCCGACATCGACTGCGATCCAG
>JANOYK010000607.1:0-1770 GCA_031428855.1 Burkholderiales bacterium
TCATCACCGCCGCCGAAGCGCCCGCCTGCATCGGCAAACTTAAAGCCGCGATTGCCGCGCAGGGTGAAGAGCCGATTCCATTTGAGCGCGAAGAACCCGAGCGCGCCGCCCGCTTCGTCTCGCTGAAAGCGCGTCTGTGGCCGTTCATCGACATGCTCGAACGCGCGCATGCCAAGGGCGCCGATGTGTTGTGGGGCGTTTGAGCGCGAGCGATACGATGAAGCCGTCCGGCGCTGCCATCCCGGTCTCTAATACATCGAGTAACTATATAAATATATAGTTACTCGATGTTTTCAAATGCCAAGCACAGCAACACCCTTGGCAGGCAACGATGTTATGGAGGACATGTCCAACACGCACGGTGGGAGCGGCTCTCCGGCCAGCCCCCTCCAAGGATTCACCCAGCCGCCCGCCGCGTCGCCCCCATCCGGCACGCCAGATCAAACGCATTCTTCATCGCCTGCGGATTCGCAATGCCCTTGCCCGCGATGTCATACGCGGTGCCGTGCGCGGGGGTCGTGATCGGAATCGGCAGGCCGCCTTGCACCGTCACGCCACGCTCGAAGCCCATCAGCTTCATCGCGATCTGACCTTGGTCGTGATACATGGTGACGACGCCGTCGTAGCCGGTGCCGTCGGTTTTGATGGCGCGCACAAAGGCGGTGTCGGCCGAGAACGGGCCGTCGGCTGCGTAACCGCGCGAAGCGGCGAGCTTGACGCCGGGTTCGATGATGCGGCCTTCTTCGTCACCGTAGTTGCCGTTGTCGCCGTTGTGCGGGTTGAGGCCGCACACCGCCACGCGCGGGTTGGCCTTGCCCGCCGCGCGCAGCGACTCGGTAATCATGCGGATCGCCTCGGCGACTTTTTCGGCGGTGAGCAAGGCGCTCACTTCCTTGAGCGGCACGTGCGAGGTCACGCGCGAAGTCCACAGGTTTTCGAGCACGTTGAGTTCGCCGCAGGCACCGTTGTGGTGGAGCAGTTCGGCGAACCAGCGCATCTCGTCTTCGTGATGCATGCCGCCAGCGCGCAGCGCGCCTTTGTTGAGCGGAGCGAAGCAGAGCGCATCGGCGCGGCCTGCGATGACGATGCGCGCGCCTTCGGTGAGCGCATCGAGCATGAAGCGGCCATTCGCTTCGCTCACCACGCCGCGCGCAAACGCGGAGGCGTTGAGGCCACCCCACTCATGCACTTGCGCATTCGGGGCGCTGCCGAAACCGTTTGCCGCATCGGCGAAGCCAGCGCGATTGCCGATCAACAGCACCTCGGCTTTTGCGTGGGTGTCCGCATCGGCCAGCAACTTGCCCGCCAACTCAGGGCCAATGCCAGCCGGGTCCCCGGTGAATAAAGCGATGACCGGTTTGCGCTTGCTCATGATGTTTCCCTTGGATGACGATGGTATTGACGATGAAGACGATGCTGCTGACGCCTGCGGCACCCCGCCTCGTGCGGCGAGTGGCGTGCAGCACACTCCTACTGCGCATCAATCTTGATGTTGGCGTCCTTGATGAGTTTGCCAAAGCGCTCGTACTCCGCCTTGTTGATCGCGGCGAATTGCTCCGGCGTCACATTGCCTGGCTCGCCGCCCAAACCCCTGAGTTTGGTTTGAATCTCCGGCAACTTGAGGATGCGCGCGGTCTCCGCCTGCAGCCGCGCCACCACATCACGCGGCGTGCCAGCGGTGACATACAAGCCATACCAGGTGCTCATCTCAAACCCCGGCACACCGGCCTCCGCCAGCGTCGGCACATTCGGCAACTCGGCCGAGCGCTG
>JANOYK010000608.1:0-5025 GCA_031428855.1 Burkholderiales bacterium
CGGAGAGCAGCAGCGATCTGGCGAAACGCGTCAGGGAGCTTGCCGACAGCGTCGGCCTGCCACCCGAGTTGCTGTCGCGTTTTCCGCATCAACTCTCGGGCGGGCAAAAGGCGCGCGTCGGCATTGCGCGCGCGCTGGCGCCCGAACCGGAACTGTTGATTCTCGATGAACCGACTTCTGCGCTCGACGTGTCGGTGCAGGCGATGATTCTGCAACTGCTGGCCAAGCTGCGGCGCGAGCGTGGCTTGTCCTACCTGTTTGTTTCGCACGATCTGAACGTGGTGCGCTTGCTGTGCGACCGCGTGGTGGTGATGTACCTCGGTCGCGTGATTGAGAGCGGGCCGGCCGAAGCGATCTTTGCGCGTCCGCGCCATCCGTATACCCGGGCCTTGCTCTCCGCCATTCCGGGGCGGCGCGACGAGGGCGAGCGTGTGCGCCTGGCCGGCGAAGTGCGCAGCCCGATTGATCCTTCGCCGACGGTGTGCCGCTTTTACGGGCGCTGCCCGCAAGGCGTGGCGCGCTGTGCCGCCGACATGCCGCTGCTGCGCGAGAGTGATAGCGGCCACTGGGCTGCGTGTCACTTCGCTTGAGACGCGGCCCGGCCGGCCTGGTGCGCACATTCATCCTGCACAGCCCATGACCATTGCCAAACTCAAACCGCCCGCCAACGTCAATCTGGCGGCGCGCGTCTATACCAATGTCAAACAGGAGATATTCGATTTCCACCTGATGCCGGGTGACCGCTTCACCGAAAGTGAAGTGGCCGGGCGCATGCGGGTCAGCCGTACGCCCGTCCGTGAAGCCTTGTACCGGCTGGAGCGCGAAGGCTATCTGGAGGTGCTGTTTCGCAGCGGCTGGCGTGTCAAGCCATTTGACTTTGCCCAGTTTGAAAACCTTTACGACCTGCGCGTGATTCTTGAGATCGCCGCCGTCGCGCGCCTGTGCGAGATACCGGTGCAACCGCCGCTCGACGATCTGAAACAGGTCTGGCTGGTGCCGGTGAGCGAACGCCTGACCGACGGGCGCGGCGTAGGGCGCTACGACGAGCTGTTTCACGAAACCCTGGTGGCGTCCACCGGCAATGGTGAAATGGCACGGGTCCATCACGACCTCACCGAGCGTATTCGCATCATTCGCCGCCTTGATTTCACCAAGGATGCGCGCATCGACGCGACCTATCAGGAGCACGGCAAGATTCTGCGCGCGGTGTTGCAGCGCAAAGCCGATCAGGCGCAACTGCTGCTCAAGGCTCACATCGAGGAGAGCAAGGCCGAGGTGCGCAAGATCACGCTGCACATGCTGCATACCGCGCGGCCAGCACGGGCTGCGTGATTTCCCGGAGCGGTCTGATTTCCCGTGGCTGTTTGAGGCGGAGCGCGTCATGTACCCGGGTTGGCACCAAGGCAATGCCCGGAAACCGTTGACCAGAGCCGATTTGCAGGGCTATCGCCTGCTTAGCCTTGGTAGACAAGGCGTCTGGCCCGATGCGCGAATGTGGGCTAAAGTCGTGTCATGAATTTGAAGATCATCATCGTGGGAGCCGGGCCGGTCGGCGCAGTCACTGCGCTGGCGATGGCGCAGCAGGGGATCGACGTGACGCTGCTCGAAACCGACGCGGTGTACGACGACAAGCCGCGCGCCGCCACCACACATGCGTCCACGCTGGAAATGCTGGCGCAGCTTGGCATTGTTGACGAGGTGATCGCGCAGGGTCTGGTGTCGCCGCGCTTTCAGCATTGGGATCGTGTCAGCGGCGAGCTGGTGGCCGGGTTTGACTACGCCTGCCTGACCAGCGAGACGCCGTATCCGTTCGCACTCCAATGCGAGTCGCACAAGCTGGTCAATATTGCGCTTGACCGTCTCGCCACGTATCCCAACGCACGGTTGCTGCGCGGGCATGAAGTCACCGGCGTCACACAAGGCGACGACAGTGTCGAGGTGGTATGCGCGACGGCGCACGGTGAAGAACGTTTCACCGCAGACTATCTGCTCGGCACCGACGGCGCGCGTAGCGTGGTGCGCAAGGCGATTGGCGCGCAGTTCGAGGGTTACACCTTCCCCGAGCGCTTCATCGGCATGACCACGCCATTCGATTTCGAGCAGCACTATGGCTATGCCAATCGCAGTTACTTTGCTGATCCGGAACGCTGGGTAGCGTTGTTCAAAGTGGCGGGCAACGACATCCAGGGCATCTGGCGTGTGATCTCGCCCGCGACGACGGACGAACCTGACGAGGCGGTGTTATCGGATGCCGCTCTGCAACAGCGGATGCAGCATTTCTTTCCGCGGGCCGGGTTAGGCAATGAGGCATTCGAGATCCGGTATCGCGGCGTTTACCGCTTTCACCAGCGCGTCGCCTCAGCGTTTCGCAATCGGCGCATATTCATCGCCGGTGACGCGGCGCACGTCAACAATCCAGCCGGTGGCATGGGCATGAACAGCGGCATTCACGACGGTATGGAGTTGACGGCGGTGCTGGCGCAGACGATGCGCGAAGGCACCGATGAAAATCTGCTCGACCGCTACCAGCGCCGCCGCCGCGCGCTCAACATCGAAGTGGTGCAGCGCGACACCATCCTCAACAAACGCCGGCTCGAAGAGCGTGACCCGCAAGTGCGGCGCGCGCATCTTGACGAACTGCGCCGTACGGCGGGCGATCCGGCGGCGCATCATCAATTTTTGCTGCGCGCCTCGTTGATTGAAAGTGTGCGCAGGTCGGCTGCCATCGCCTGACGCGGCACTTCGTATACTTCGTTTCTGCGCCACCAAGTCAACATCACAACATTGCACAGGAAATCGCTTCATGACGTTTCACCGCCGCTTTTGCTTGGTTCTCGCAGAGTTATTGCCGATGGGATTGAGCGCTGGCGCAATCGCCCAAACCTGGCCCGCCAAACCGCTGCGCATCATCGTGCCCTTTGCCGCCGGGGGCAACACTGACAGCATCGCCCGCACTGCTGCCGAACGCTTAAGCCAAAGCCTCGGCCAGCCGGTGATTGTGGACAACAAGCCCGGTGCCAATGGCGCGATCGCTGCCGAGCTGGTGGCGCGCGCAGCGCCTGATGGCTACACGCTGTTGATGGCGCCAATGCCGCTGGTGGCGGTGTTGCCGGTGGTGACCAAAACGCCCTACGACCCGCTCAAGGATTTCGCGCCTATCAGCAATATCGGCAGCAACCCGTTTGTGCTTGGGGTGCATGCGGGTGTGCCGGCGCGCAACGTGCGCGAGTTTGTGGAGCATGCGCGAGCCAACCCAGGCAAGCTCAACTACGCCTCGGGCGGCTCGGGCAGCGTGTCGCATTTGTCGGCAGCGCTGTTCGTCAAACGCGCCGGGCTGGACATGACGCACGTGAGCTACAAGGGCGGTGCGCCAGCCGTGGCCGATCTGCTCGGTGGCCAGGTGCAAATGTATTTCGGCAATTTGTCGGAACTCGCGCCGCATGCGCAGACCGGGCGGGTGCGCATCATCGGTGTGTCGAGCGAAAAGCGCGCAGTGCAATTGCCCGACGTGCCGACAATTGCGGAAACCGGCTATCCCGGTTTTCGCACGCTCACGTGGAATGGACTGGTCGCGCCGGCCAGCACGCCGGCTGCGGTGATTGCACGCATTGCGCAGGAAGCGGCGGCGATCTGCGCCAACCCGGCTGCGGCACAGCGTCTCACGCAACTGGGGGTGGATGCCCTGTGCAGCACCCCGGCCGAATTTGCCGAGACCATGCGCAGCGACATCCTGATCTGGGCCGAGGCCGTCAAGGCGGCCAATCTGAAAATTGAATAAGAGAGTGCATTGCATGACATCCACGCCAGACGCCATCCCTCTCCGTACCCCCACCACCGACACGCTCGCCACACGCGGCAAAATCGCCGTCGTCGTGCCCGCCACCAACACCGTGGTGCAACCCGAGTTCGAGGCGATGCGCCCACCCGGCGTGACCAACCACGTCACGCGCATGTATCTGCCGCCGCGCCCCTATGTGGATCTGGAGCAGTACCGCCGCGCGCTGGACACCGAAGAGGGCAACCTCGATGAAGCCCTGCGTCTGGTGCTGCCGTGCGAGCCGCACGTGGTCGCACATGGGCATTCGATCCACTCGTTCCGGGGTGACCGTGCGCGCGCGCAAGGCGAGCAAGATACGCTCGAAGCTTTATGCGGCGTGCCCTTCATCACGCCGTCAATGGCGGTACTGGCAGGTCTCGAAGCCATCGGCAACCCCAAGCGCATCGCCATCCTCACGCCGTACTGGCCGCCAGCCGACACGCTCATCACCGAGTTTTTTACCGCGTGCGGTTACGAGGTGGTGTGCGCACACGGTTTGAAGGCCACTGGCCCGACGGCAGTGGCACAGATCACGCTCGATCAAATTCGCGCCGGTTTCAAAGCGGCTGATGATGCGCGCGCCGACGTGCTAATCCACGTCGGCACCAACCTGCCGGTATCAGCCATCACCGGCGAGATCGAAGCCACACACGGCAAGCCGCTGATCGGCGTTAACGTCGCCACCTACTGGCAGGCGTTGCGGCGCACTGGCATCGCTGACCGGATGGAAGGCTTTGGCCTGTTGCTCGCAAAATATTGAATCATCCCAAAGATTTTCCCAGGCAGCGGCACCGCGCGCTGCCGTCTTCGCAACATTACCGGCTTCACCCACTTTTACCACTGGAGAAAACCATGCACCCCAAGGCCAAATTCCTGTTCACCGCAGCGATGGATATTGACGCTGACAAAGAAGCGCTGTTCAACGAGGTGTACGACACCGAACACATTCCGCAGTTGATGAAAGTGCCGGGCGTGCTCGCGGTGCAGCGCTTCACGCTGGCACCGCTCATGATGAGTATTGGCGGCGAACTCAAAACCATGGTTGCGGAGGGCGAACCGAAATTCAGCGCCACCTATGAGTTAGAGAGTGCCGAAGTGCTGTCAAGCGCCGCATGGGCCAAGGCAGTCGAAGAGGGCCGCTGGCCCGCCCAGGTGCGGCCCTTCACGCGCAACCGCCGGCACACGCTGCGCCGCTTGATGTAGGCGGG
>JANOYK010000609.1:0-9776 GCA_031428855.1 Burkholderiales bacterium
CGCCTCACAGTGCCGGCCTTCTTTCACCCACTTTGGTGGCCTGCTCAAATGCGTACGCCAGCTGCAGCACCGCAAAATCAGCATTGCGCCGCCCGACGATTTGAATCCCGACTGGCAAGCCATCATCGGTAAACCCGGCCGGCACCGAAATAGCCGGGTGGCCGGTGATGGTGATGTAGTAGCAGCTCTTCATCCAGTCCAGATAGGTCGGCAGTTTTTCGCCGTTGATCTCGTCCACATACTCCTGTTCGATCGGGAACGGCGGCACTTGATTGACCACCGTGACGAGAAACTCGTGCTGTTCGAAGAAGGCGGCGACGCGGCCATAAATTTTGGAGCGCTCGGTGTCAGCACGCGCGACATCGGCACAGGTGAGCTTGCGCCCGGCTTCGATGTTCCAGATCACGGTGTCTTTGAGTTTGTCGCGGTGCTGGTCCAGGTAGATGCCGTTTTTCAACTCGAACAAATGGGCGCGCAGGGTGAGAAACACTTCGTGCGCGCCGGAGAAGTCGGGCACCGCATCGTCGAGCACGCAGCCCAGACCAGCGAACACCTGGTCCTGCGCTTCAATCACTTTTGCGACACGCTGGTCCACCGGCACCTGGCCGCCGAGTGTGGGGGAGAAGCCAACGCGCACACCGTTGAAGTCGCGGCCCAGCGGCGCGCGAAACGACGCACCTGGCTCCATCAGCGAAATCGGCACGCGGTCGTCCGGCCCGGACTGCACCGACAGCAGCAAGGCGGTGTCCTGCACAGTGCGCGCCATCGGGCCTTCAACACTGAGGGTGTCCCACAGGTGCTTGCCGGGGTACGCCGGCACCCGCCCGGGCGAAGTGCGCAGGCCCACCACGTTGCAAAAATTACCGGGGTTGCGCAGGGACGCGCCGAGGTCGCTGCCATCGGCCAGCGGCAGCATGCCGGTGGCCAGCACCACACCGGCGCCGCCGGACGAGCCGCCGCAGGTCTTGGTCAGGTCATACGGATTTTTGGTCGCGCCGAACACGGCGTTGAAGGTTTGCGAACCGGCACCGAACTCGGGTGTATTGGTTTTGCCAACGCAAATTGCGCCGGCATTCCACGAGCGGTCCACCACGAGCATGCTGTGATCGGGCACGTGGTCTTTGAAAATCAATGAACCCAGCGTGGTGCGCATACCCTTGGTGGCGAATAAATCCTTGTGTGCAATCGGCAGGCCATGCAGCGGGCCGAGCGCTTCACCGCGCGCCTGTTTGGCATCTGCCGCGCGCGCTTTGGCAAGCGCGCCCTCGGCATCGAGCGTGACGATGGCGTTGACAATCGGATTGACCCGCTCAATCTGTTTCAGGTGCGCCTGCATCACCTCGACGGCGGAGAGCTGCTTGCTGCGGATTTTTTGCGCGAGATCGGTGGCGGAGAGAAAGCACAGTTGTTCGGTCATGGCGGTGGCAGGGTTATCAGGTGGGTGGCGGGATGGAGGCAGGATGACGCTGCAATGATAGCGGCAGTGCGCGCGGAACCCGGTTTGCGGTACAGTGATTTCCAGATCTTTCACAACCGGATGTGTCCCATGCTTGAACTTCTGTCGTCGCCCGCCGCCTGGATGGCATTTTTGACGCTGACCGCACTTGAACTGGTGCTGGGCATCGACAACGTGATTTTTATTTCGATCCTGGTCGACAAGCTGCCGCGCGCGCAGCGCGAACTGGCGCGCAAGATCGGCTTGTTTTTCGCCATGTTCATGCGCATCGGCCTGCTGTTTTTGCTGGCGTGGATCATCGGTTTGACTGCCCCTTTGTTCAGCGTCTTCACGCAGGATATTTCGGGGCGCGACTTGATCCTGATCGCGGGCGGCCTGTTTTTGATCTGGAAGAGCACCGGTGAAATCCATCAACTGCTCGAAGGCGAGGAAGGGCATGCCTCCAGCGCGGTGCGCGCCACTTTCAGCGCGGTCATTGTGCAGATCATGATTATCGATCTGGTGTTTTCGCTCGACTCGATCATCACCGCCGTCGGCATGGTGGACCGGATCGAAATCATGATCGCGGCCGTGGTGGTGTCGGTCGGCTTGATGATGCTGTTCGCCGGTGCCATCGGCCGCACCGTGTCCGGCCACCCCACGCTCAAGATGCTGGCCCTGTCGTTTCTGTTCGTGGTCGGCACGGTGCTGATCGCCGACGGCTTTGGCCACCATGTGCCCAAAGGCTATGTCTATTTTGCGATGGCGTTTTCGGTGTCAGTCGAATGGCTCAACATCGTGATGCGCAAGCGCAAGACGCGCCAGCAGCCGGTCAAGCTGCGCGGGGAATACAGCGGTGAGCCGCCGCATTAGCGGCCATGGCAGCGGTAGCGGCCAATACTGCGGCGGCCGCCCGCTGAAACTGCGGCGGCCCGCCGCACGTATAGCCACAAGGCGCGGTGGCCCAGTTTGAAACGATGCTTGTGCAGGAGGAACCGATTTGATGACAGACAACGAGCAGCCTGGGCCGGCGTCATACACAGTGCGCGTGTTCAAGGCGGTGCTGGCCCTGCTGGTGCTCAACGCCTTTTTGAGCATGACCAACTGGTGGCCGACGCCGTTTGTGGAACTCGACAAACGCATCGCGCCTGAATTTGTGTTGCTGTGGATCGCCATTTTGCTGCTGGTGTGGCGGCTCGGCACGCTGACGCCACGCCTGATCGCTCTGCTGGCCGGCGTTTATCTCCTGCTGGTGCTGGGCCGCTATTTCGACACCACCGCACCGGCGCTGTTCGGGCGCAACATCAATTTGTATTGGGATGCGCTGCAAATCCCGCGCGTGCTGTGGGTCACGCTCAAGAGTTATCCACTCTGGATTGCGCTGCTGGTGCCTGCTGCATTGCTGCTATTGCTCTGGCTGGTGTATCAGGCGCTGCGCGTGTCGATTGCCGTGGCGGCGCGCGATGCTGCGCCCTACGCGCTGCGCGCGCGCTGGACGCTGGCGGTGACGGCGGCAGCGTTCGTGCTGGTCAGCGCCAATTTCTACGGCGTGCGCGCCACCTGGCCGCTAGTGTCCAAGCCGGTACTGCCGACCTACGCGCGGCAGGCGAGCTTGTTCATCACCGCCTTCAACTCGCGCAATCTGGCACAAGTGCTGCCGCCATCGCCGCCGTTTCGCTCTGATCTGGGTGCGTTGCGTGGTGTCGATGTCAATCTGTTTTTTCTCGAATCGTATGGCCGCATTGCGTTCAGCAACCCGGCGGCCTACGCGCAACTCAAACCGGCGCGCGACGCCCTCGCCGCGCAAATCACCGCGAGTGGCCGGCACGTGGTCTCGGCCTTCGCCGGTTCCACCACCTTTGCCGGCGGCTCGGAGCTCGCGCACCTGTCGCTGCTCTCCGGCATCGACACCGGCAACCCGATGCGGCACGACCTGCTGCTCACCACCAAACGTCCGACGCTGGTCAGTCTGTTCCGCGCGCGCGGCTACGAGACCCACGGTTTTTATCCGGCGCTGACCTGGGATTGGCCGGAGAAAGTGTTTTACGGCTTCGACAAGTTCACCGATGCGCGTGCCCTTGGTTACAAGGGGCCGAAGCTCGGTTACTGGACCGTGCCGGATCAATTCGCGCTGGCGCGCTATGCGCAACTGCATCCGATCACGCCCGCCAGCCCCAAGCGTTTCACTTTTTTCACCTCGATCACCAGCCACATGCCGTTTCACCCGGTGCCGCCGTATCAGCCCGATTGGCAAAAGGTGTTGTCGGCCACACCGTTCGATGCCGCGCAAATGGCGCGGGTGGAGGCACAGAAGGTGGACTGGTTCAACATGTTCCCGGGCTATGTCGGCATGATCGAATACAACTACCAGTGGCTGGCCGGCTACCTCGCGCAGCCCAAGGCGCGCGACAGTTTCATGATCCTGCTGGGCGACCACCAGCCGGCTGCGAATGTGACCGGCGAAGGCGCGACCTGGGAAGTGCCGGTGCATATCATCAGCGCGCGCCCGGAGTTGTTGCAGCGTTTTGTCGCGCGCGGCTTCAAGCCCGGCCTGGAACCCGCACCAACCAAGATCGGCGCGCTGTTTGACCTGACCAGCATGTTGCTCGACGCGCTCGATTCAACCGCAGGTGCAGCCACGCAGATGGCGCAGCGGCCATGACGGCGCGCTGGCGATGGTTCGCTGCGGTGTTGATCTGCGCCATCGCGCTGGCCCTGGCAGCAGCGGCGCGCCATTGGCTGATTGAACCGGCAGAGGTGAGCGCGCGCTGCGACGCCGGTGCGGCAGATGGATGGTGCGTGATCCGCGCCTGGATCATTCAATCGTTCGTGCATCAGCGCATTGGCTGGTTGGCACTGGCTGCGGCCAGCGTGGCTGTGCTCACGGGCTGGCGCAGTGTGGCTGCGCTAGCGCTGTTTGCCGCCTGCGCCGGGCTGCTGCTTTACACCGCCGGGCTGTGCGCCCCGGCAGCACTGCTCGCGCTGCTGGCGCTGGTGCGTGAGGGCCAGCCGGCCGGTACGGCGAGCACCAGCATCAAGCCGCAAAACGCCAGCGCCTGAGTGTTGCGCCAACCCTCCAGCAGCGCCACCGCTAGAGCACATGCTGCCAAGAGCCGCGCCAGGAGCCGTTCTTCGGGGCATGGTGCCGCCCACAGCGGGCCGCACACGCGCCCTGCGAGCAGGCTCGCCGCCGGTGCTGCGAACCACCACCACTGAAAGGGGCGGTAGCGCGCGTCGAACAACAACGTGAGCACTACGCTGGCGGCACAAAACAACACCGTAAACCGCAGTGTTGCACCGGCACGCTCGATCCGTGACAGCGCGTGTGGCAATAGCCACACAGCGCCAGCGACAGCGCCGTCAGCACAAGAGTCCGCCATAGCTGCCGTCAGGCGCAGCGCCACCACCAGCGCCAACGCTGCGCCAAGCACAGCGAGCAACAGGCTGCTGCCCCACTCCAGCGGCGTGCGGTCCCACTGCTGCACCGCCAGCCATTGCGCCGGTGCCAGCGCACCGAGCAGGGAACCGGTCAGCGTCAGCGGCACGACGCGCGTCCATCGCGCCAGAGTTGCGCCGGACAGCACGCCAGCGACAGCACTGACGATCAACCCAAGCACCACACCGGTCGCAGCGCCCACGGCGGCACCCACCACAGCACCCAGCCACCCGCGCCACCAGCGCGCATCCTCCACCACCGCCCCGCTGAGCACCACACGCGCCTGCCCGGCGGCATCAAACAAACCCCAATAACCCCCCATCGCGCCTTCAAACGCACGCTTCCACGGCTGGTCAAATGCCTCGATGAAGTTGTAGTCGAGCGGCACAGCCGCCGCATACACCAGCAACTCGCGCACAAAGCGCGCCTGCTCGACGCGCCCCGGCACCGCCCCGGCGCGCTGACGCCCGGCAGCCGGCCAGCCGGTCTCGCCCACCCACACCGGTTTGTTTGCAAAGCGCTGCCGCACCAGCGCGCTCACCGCCTGCACATGCGCCACCGCATCGCGCACCGCCACCGGGTCGTCCTCCCAATACGGCAGGATATGCACTGTCACCACATCGACCTCGGTCGCGAGCGCGGCGTGGCGCAGCCAAAACTCCCACACGTCGGCATACGTCACCGGCACCGGCGCATGCTGTTTGGCGTAAGCCAGATAGCGCGCCAGCTCGGCCGGCAGCAGTTCGCGCCGCAACAGCACTTCGTTACCGACAATCAGCAGTTCCACCGTACCCTTGAACTCGCGCGCCAGCGCCAGCGCGCGATCCAGTTCGCGTTGATTGTGGACCGCGTCGCGCGTTAGCCACGCCCCGAGTTTGACGCGCATGCCCAGCCGCGCGGCCACGGCCGGCACTGCATCCAAACCCTGGCCCAGTCCGTAGGTTCTGACACAGTTGGTGATGGTTTTTACAATGCGCAAGTCTTCTTCGATCTGCGCCGGCGTCACCACCGCAGCATGGTTAAAGGGGTTGATGCCGGGGCGGCGGAACGGCGCATAAGATACGCAGGGCAAGCGCCCGGTGGTCACAGCGGTGACCGCGGTCACAGCGGTCACAGCGGTCACAGCGGCTACGGCGGCTACGGCGGGCTTGGCAGACTCGGCCAGGGCAACGGGCAGGCCGCGCGCCAGCCACCACGCGAGCACCAGACCAAGGGCCAGCGCCAGCATCAGCAGGGCGATTTGTAAACGCAGGCGAAATTGCAGCAAGATTCAGGCTACCAAAGGGACATCCGATTGTAGGCGGGCGGCACCAGCGCGATTCAATCCATCAGCCATGCAACAGCAGCGACTGCACTCCTCTCCTCCGCATCAGCCGCAGCGCCCGCACGCAAGCTTGGGCACCGCACTGGTGCTGGCGGCGTTGATGGCGCTGGCGAACTATCTACTCTGGGGCTGGGCCAGCGCACCCTCTGCGGCCCTGCTGGCTGCTCCCGGCGTGCCACCGCGCGTCAATGGTGTGGCTTACGCGCCGTTTGCCCGCGCAGATGCGCCGTGGGTGCGCCATGCGCCTGCGGCCGATGTGATCGACGCCGATTTACGCCAACTGTCGGCCCTCACTGGCGAGATCCGCACCTATAGCGCCGCGCAGTTGCCCGCGCTGCCCGCGCTGGCGCAGCGCCACCATCTACGCCTGACGCTGGGGCTGTGGCTAAACCGCGACGCCGCCAACAACGAGCGTGAAATCACCGCCGCGCTCGGTGCCGCGCGCGCACACAGCAACATCACGCGTCTGGTGGCGGGCAATGAAACCGTGCTCAACCACATTCTCACACCGCCCCAGCTGGCGCAGTATCTGCGGCGCGTGCGCGCAGTGGCGGACGTGCCGGTGTCCACCGCCGAGCCGTGGCATGTGTGGATCAAGCACCCGGAGCTGGCCGCCGAGGTGGACTTCATCACGGTCCACTTGCTGCCTTATTGGGAAGGCGTGGGCATCGACACAGCAGTGGACGAATCGCTGGAGCGTCTCGCGCGGGTACGCGCGCGCTTTCCCGGCAAGCCGGTGTTGATCGGCGAAATCGGCTACCCGAGCAGCGGCGACACCATCAAGCGGGCGCGCCCGTCACCAGCGGCGCAGGCAGCGTTCGTGCGCCAGTTCGTCGCGCGCGCGCAGCAGGACAAGCTCGATTACTTCTTGATGGAAGCCTATGACCAGCCCTGGAAGCAACACGAAGAGGGCCGCGCCGGTGCCTACTGGGGCATGTTCGATGCAGCGCGGGTGGCGAAGTTTTCGTTCAGCGGACCGATTGAACCGGACCCGTACTGGCGCGCCAAAGCGTTGGGCTCATCGGCGGCGGGCCTGCTGTTTCTGCTCTGGTTTTTGACACGCTTTGCGCGCTTGCGCCCGCTGGCACGGGTTGCTTTCGCCGCGACGGCGCAGGCGGTGTTGTCGTTTGCCACGGTGCTGTTGACGCTGCCGCTGCTGCATTACATGAACCTGGCCGACTGGGCCATGCTGGCGCTGCTGATCGCGACTTCACTCGTGATGGTGGCGATTTTGCTGGCCCACCTGTTCGAGTTTGCCGAACTGTTTTGGGACGGCAGTCTGCACCGGCGCTTTACCCCGCAACCGCTGCCTGCCGCCACCCGTCAGCCCTTCGTCTCGATCCATCTGGCCTGCTGCAACGAGCCGCCCGCGATGGTGATTGCCGCCATTCGCAGTCTGGCCGCACTCGACTACGAGGCCTATGAAGTGCTGATTGTGGACAACAACACGAGCGACGCGGCGCTGTGGCAGCCGGTGCGCGAGTTGGTGGCCACGCTGCCGCCGCGCTTCCGCTTCTTCCATCTGCCGGCGTGGCCCGGCTACAAGGCCGGCGCGCTCAACTACGCGCTGGCGCACACCGCCCCGGGGGCGGAGGTGATCGCCGTGGTCGATGCCGACTATGTGGTGCGCCCGGAGTGGCTGGCGTCTCTGGCGGGCCACTTCGGTGATCCGCATGTCGGCATCGTCCAGGCCCCGCAGGCACACCGTGACTGGGGCGCGCAGGTGTTCCGCAAAATGATGAACTGGGAATACGACGGTTTTTTCCGCATCGGCATGCACCACCGCAACGAGCGCGACGCCATCATCCAGCACGGCACCATGACGCTGATCCGCGCCAGCGCCCTGCGCACGCACGGCGGCTGGTCGGAATGGTGCCTGTGTGAAGACACCGAGTTGGGCCTGCGTTTGATGCAACAAAATCTGCGCACCGTCTATGTCGATCAAGTGATGGGCGAAGGCCTCACGCCAGACAGCTTCGCCGCGTTTAAAAAACAGCGCCAGCGCTGGGCCCAGGGCGGCATGCAGATCGCGCGTGCGCATTGGCGGGCGCTATGGGGGCGTAGTCCCCCGGCTCACGAGGGGCGCAGGCCTCCTGCCCACGAGGGGCGCAGTCTCCCTGCTCATGAGGGGCGTAGTCCCCTGCTTGACCAAGGCCGCAGCCGCCTCACCCTCGGCCAGCGCTATCACTTTCTGGCCGGCTGGCTGCCGTGGATCGGCGATGCGCTGCATCTGGTGTTTGTCATCGCCGCACTGGGCTGGACGCTCGGTGTGCTCGCCCTGCCCAATTGGTTCTCGCTGCCAGTAGCGTTGTTGATGCTGCCGCTCGGCGTGTTTTGCGCAGCCAAGCTGGTGATCGGGCCGCTGCTCTATTGGCGGCGCGTGCCGTGCTCTGTGGGCGGCATTGCAGGTGCAGCCATCGCCGGCATGGCGCTCTCGCACGCCATCGCCCGCGGTGTGCTGGCGGGGCTGTTTGGCGGCGCGGGGGTGTTTCACATCACGTCAAAAGGCGGCGCGGCAGTGGCGGCTAAAACACCGCCGCAGCGTGACACCTGGCTGGCCCGCATCATCGCGCCCGCACGCGAAGAATTGTTGTTGCTCACCGCATTGGCCACAGCCATTGCCGTCATCGGCCTCACGCGCAGCAGCGGCCATGTGGAGTCGGCCTTGTGGATGCTGATACTCGGTCTGCAATCACTGCCCTATGTGGCAGCGTTGCTGTGCGCCGTGGCTGCGGCGCTGCCGGCGCGGCGCGGCGCGGCGTCTACAGCTTCTGCGCGCCCGGCCGGCCCGCCTCAACCACAAAGCTCGCTGCGGTCGTGATGGTGTTTTCGGGCTGGCGCACGCCGTCCACCACTCTGAGGTGTGCAGTGGCGCGCCGCCCCTTGACCTGCAGCACCACATAGCCGCGCTGATCGCTCTTGCCATAGCGCACATGCGGGTTGTCGCGCATCACGCGCTCGGCGCGGGCTTGCGGCCAGCTTGGGCTGGTGATCGAGGTGCCGACAATTTCGGTCGCCACCACCGGTGATTTTTCATCATCAAAATCGCGTTTCAGATCACTCACGTAACAGGCATGCACATCGCCGCCGAGCGTGATGACGTTCTTTTTGGCCGCCCACACATCGAGCGCGCGCTGACGCGCTGCCGGGTAGCCGTCCCAACTGTCGTTCCACAAACCATCGGCCACCGCAGGCTCAGGCGCGCGCGGCGCAGCCATACGCATCTGCGCCATCAGCGATTGCTGCCCGATCAAATCGAAATCAGCCGTGCTGCTCTGAATGCCCTGATTGAGCCACTGCTCCTGCGCCTGCCCAAGCAAGCTCCATTTGGGGTCAAGGCGCTCCGGGCAAGTCTGGTCTCGGATGGTGCGCGAGCCGCCCTGATCCGGCGGCGTACACACCTGATGGTCACGGTATTGGCGCGCATCGAGCACATGCAGATTGACACCGCGGCCCCAGTGGTAGCGCCGGTACAGTTGCGCATCGGCCCCCTGCGGGCGCTGCGCCCAGCGCAGCGGCATGTGCTCCCAGTAGGCGCGGTAAGCAGCAGCACGGCGCGCCAGAAAAATCTCACCACGCCC
>JANOYK010000610.1:0-10547 GCA_031428855.1 Burkholderiales bacterium
AGCCGCCGCTGTCGTTTGGTTGAATTTGCCATCCAGATATCATGCCAAATTCTGGCGGCTAAGGAAACCCCGCAAACCCGGTATCCATGCGCATCTTCGGCGATCTAGGCCATGAATTTACCCACTCGATTCCGTGAAGAGCCCTTTTTTTGTTGAACCGCCTCAATTGCATCGCACAAGCTTGCATCGCACAAGGACCTCACCATGAGCTATATCGCCCCGGTCAAAGACATCAAGTTCGTCATCAAGGAATTGGCGGGCTTGAACACCATCAACCAATTGCCCGGTTGTGAGGATGCGACCGAAGAGACGGTCGATGCGATTCTCGAAGAGAACGCCAAGTTTTGTGCCGAGGTGCTGGCACCGCTCAACCGGAGCGGCGATGTCGAGCGTAGCGTGCGCCAGGCCGATGGCACGGTGACGACGCCCACAGGCTTCAAGGAGGCCTTCAAACAATTTGGTGAAGGCGGCTGGCAGGGCTTGCACCACCCGACTGATTTTGGCGGGCAAGGCCTGCCCAAACTGGTCGCCACCACCGGCATCGAAATGATTAACAGCGCCAACCTGTCGTTCGCGCTGTGCCCGCTGCTCTCGGATGGCGCAATTGAAGCGATTCTCCTGGCCGGCACCGAGCAGCAGCGCGCCACCTACCTCGCCAACATGGTCTCGGGCAAATGGACCGGCACCATGAACCTGACCGAGCCACAGGCTGGCTCCGACTTGTCGCTGGTGCGCGCGCGCGCAGTGCCGCAGGCTGGCGCAGAGGCAGGCTCGTTCCGCATCGCCGGCCAGAAAATTTTCATCACCTACGGCGAGCACGACATGGCCGAGAACATCGTCCACCTCGTGCTGGCGCGCACGCCCACCGCGCCCGAAGGTGTCAAGGGCATTTCACTGTTCATCGTGCCCAAGTTCCTGGTCAACCCTGACGGCTCGCCCGGCAAACGCAACGACGTGTTCTGCGCCTCAATCGAACACAAGCTCGGCATCAACGCCAGCCCCACGGCAGTGCTGGTGTTTGGCGATGGCAAAGGCGAAGTCGGCACCGGCAGCGACGGCAGCGCGGGCGCAGTCGGTTATCTCATCGGTGAAGAAAACCGCGGCCTCGAATACATGTTCATCATGATGAACGCCGCGCGCTTCGCTGTCGGCATGCAAGGCATTGCGATTGCCGAGCGCGCCTATCAAAAAGCCGTCACCTTCGCCAAAGACCGGGTGCAGGGCCGCGCCGTCGAGGGTTCCGCCGCAGCCGTCACCATCATCCACCACCCCGACGTGCGGCGCATGCTCATGACCATGCGCGCCCTCACCGAAGCCGCGCGCGCCACCGCCTACGTCGCGGCCGCCGCGGCCGACGCCGCGCATCACCACCCGGATAAAGCCACCCGCGCCGACAACCAGGCTTTCTACGAATACATGGTGCCGATTGTCAAAGGCTTCTCGACCGAAATGAGCCTGGAGGTGGCCTCACTCGGTGTGCAGGTGCATGGCGGCATGGGCTTCATCGAAGAAACCGGTGCCGCGCAGTATTACCGCGACGCGCGCATCCTCACCATCTACGAAGGCACCACCGCGATTCAGGCCAACGATCTGGTCGGTCGCAAGACCGCGCGCGACGGCGGCAAAACTGCCAAGGCCATCATTGCGCAGATGCGCAATACCGAAGCAGAACTGGCCAAGGCTGCCGACGTCAGCGGCGGTGATCTCGCCGTGATCCGCAATCAACTGGCGCTCGCGATCAACGCCTTTGAAGCGGTGGTCGATTACGTCGCCACCAACGCCAAGACCGACATCCGCGCCGTCTTCGCCGGCAGCGTGCCCTACCTGATGCTCTCCGGCGTGGTGATCGGCGGCTGGAACATGGCACGCGCCGCGCTGGTGGCGCAAGCAAAGATCAGCGGTGGCGATAAAGACCGGTTCTACGCCTCCAAAATCATCACCGCACGCTTCTACGCCGATCACATTCTCACGCGCGCGGGCGGGTTGCGGGCGAGCATTGTGGGCGGGGCAGAGGGGGTGCTGGCGTTGGCGGAAGATCAGTTTTGATTGGATACGCCGGAGAGATACAGAGAATATTTTGCGCGCCGGTCCAGCTGGAATTTCTCTCAGTCGAATCGTCGCCATTGCATCGGGAAATTGCCGAGCGCGAAATTGCCAGATTGCGCAAGATTTAAGAATGCACCTACCCGCTCAAGCCCAATCCATGCGCTTCTACAGACCCTATGCCCGGAAACCCTTGCCTATCAACGCTCTCATGGGCGCACCATTTTTATACGGCAGCGGCTGGAGATTGATCTGGCTATGCGGCTGACCCAACCATGAACCGCGATTCACAACCGGTACAGGCGACGGAAAACAGTTTGGCGGCAATCGCCGCAGGCAATGCATCGCTGCGCGCGTTTGTGCAGGTCATGCCTGATGCAGCGCGCGCGGCAGCGCTGGAGGCGGAGCAGCGCTGTAAAACCGGGGCGTCACTCGGCCCGCTTGACGGCGTATCGGTCGCCATTAAAGACAACATTGACATGGCTGGCCTGCCCACGGCGGGCGGCATTGAACACTATCGCCACGCTATCGCGCAGCGCGACGCCGCCATCGTGCAACAACTCAAAGCCGCTGGCGCGGTCATCGTAGGCAAGACCAATCTGCACGAAGCGGCGCTGGGCGCGACGACCGACAACCCGTGGTTCGGGCGCTGTGACAACCCGCGCCGCGCCGGTTACACGCCGGGCGGATCAAGCGGCGGCTCGGGCGCTGCAGTGGCGGCGGCGATGTGTGCCCTGGCGCTGGGTACCGACACTGCGGGGTCGGTGCGGATCCCGGCGTCTTACTGCGGTGTGGCGGGGTTCAAGCCCTCGCGCGGGGCGATCAGTCTGGAGGGCGTGATGCCGCTCTCGCCCACGCTCGATCATGTCGGGTTGCTGGCGGTGTCTGCCGCGCAGATTGCTGCTGCCTGGAGCGTGCTTGCGCCAGCGGCGCAGCGGGGAGCCAGCGCGTGCGCTAACTCCTCATCGCGCGGCGCTGCGGGGTTGCGGCTTGGCATCGTGCGTGACATCCCCGATGGGCTCGCCAGCGCGGACCTGGCTGCACTGATGGCAAGCGCAGCAAAGCGGGCCAGTGACGCCGGGTTTGCACTGTCTGCGGTATCACTCGCCGCGCTGTCTCTGTCCAACATCCGCCGCGATGCGTTCGTGCTGTGCGAGATCGAGGCCGCTGCGGTGCATGCGCAGGCTGTTGCGGCCAATCCCGCGGGCTTCTCGCCCGCCCTGCGCACCATGCTGGCCTATGGCGCGCGGCAGACCAAGGAGCGCGAGGGGGAGGTTCGTGCGCGCCTGCACGCAGCGGCGGCACAGGTGCGTGCGCTGCTCGACGGCATCGATGCTTTGTTGCTGCCGGCCACGGCGCAGGCCGCTTTCGCCTACGGCACCGGTGTACCCGATACGCAGGCCGATTTCTGTGCGCTGGCCAACATTGCCGGCCTGCCTGCCATCAGCATTCCGTGGAGCAGCGATCACGCTGGCATGCCGCTGGGGTTGCAGATCATCGGCGCAGCAGGGCAGGACCCGCTGGTGATTGAGATTGCATGCACGCTGGAGCGAGCTATCCCTATTCCATAGGGCCGACAATGCAGATTCACAAAGAGCGCCAATGCCCTGCAAAAAAACACGATATGAAAACCAGCAGTTATAAAAAATTCAAGGATGACGATTTCGCTGATGCCAAACCGGCTGCCGCGATACCGGCCTTGCGCAAGCTGCACGCCGAATCGGCCAAGGAGCGCGTCCGTCTTGAATCTGCCAAAGCTGCGATTGCCCAGGTCCGGGCCGCGTGTTAAAACACGCCCTTCGCCTTACAAGTTTGGTTCGACATTTTCCCGGTTCGCCCGCGCAGTCTGCCACTTTCACCCAAGCAGTTTTTATTTTGAAGGAGTTGAACATGCACACACTGATTCGCTTTGGCTTGGCTACGCTGGCCGCATCCATGCCGTTTGCCGCGCTCGCTGTTGGCCCGCGTCCGGCTGCGCTGCCCGCGCCGGTGGTGCTCACGGTGGGCTACCAAAAAGTCGGTCATCTGGTGCCGATGGTGCAAATCGCCGATGACTTGAAGAAGATGAATGTCGAACTCAAGCTGGTCGAGTTCGCGCGCTACGCCGATGCGCGCACCGCGCTGCTGGCCGGTTCGCTCGACATGGCCAGCGTCGGCCCGGCGGACCTGGCGATTGCACTCTCGCAAGGCTCGAAGGTGATGGTTGGCATCATGGGCGTCGGCTCCTCGCCCAAATATGTGATCGGGCGCAAGGGCGTGAAGCTCGATTCGTGGGCCGATGTGGCCGGCAAGAAAATCGGCATTGCGCCCGGCTCAGCCGTGTGGTTCCAGTTCGCTGCGACCATGGTCGAGAAGAACGTGCCTTACAACAGCTTCACTGAAGTCAAGATTCAGGGCGGCGGCGCGAACTTTAATCAGGCGCTCAAAAAAGGCGAGGTCGATGCCATCGTCTCGTGGGAGCCGTTCGAGACCATTCCGGTCAACGAGGGCTACGGTTTCTTCGCCAAAGGCCTGGAGTACAGCCAGTCGCAAGCAGTCGGTGCCGAGCTCGGCATACTCGCGGCAACCAAAGACGCCACCACCAAAAATCGCGGCGCGGTCGAGCGCTTTGTCTGGGCCTACATGAGCTCGATGGAGCAGCTTGCCGCTTCGCCCGACAAGTTCACCGAAGCGATTGCCAAGTTCACCGGGCTGGAAATGCCGATGGCCAAGGCCGTCGCATCGCCGATCAAACTGGGCGGCGTGGTATCGGTGGACCAGATCAAGCGTCAGGCTGCGGCGTTCCACAAGCTCGGTGTGATCCAGAAAGATGTGACCGCCGAGATTGGCGACTACTGGGATGCATCGTTCGCCAAGAATGCGGGCGGCAAGTAGGCTGGCACGCCCGGACCCATGAGCAGCGTGCTTGATTCGACACCGGTCGCCGTGCCGGTGTCGGCGCAGAATGGCTCCCAGAGCGCCTCTCAGGCCGTTTCTGGCGCTGGTTCGCGGGCCCGGCGCGGTGCGCTGGCGCTGATTCTGCCGGTGTCGGTGATCGCGCTGTGGCAATTGCTCGGCACCTATGGCCTCCTCGTTGAAGGTGTGATCCCGACGCCGCTCAAGGTGGCCGAAGCCTGGAAAATCTGGGCCTTCGGCGCGGGCGGTTTCACGCTCAACCCCTACAGCGGCACCTGGTGGAGCAATCTGGTGTTCTCGACCCAGCGTGTCGGCCAGGGCTATCTGCTGGCGATTCTGGTCGGCGTGCCGATGGGCGTGCTGATCGGCTGGAGCCGCATCGCCGCACAATTGGTTGACCCATCGATTCAATGGATGCGGCCCATCCCGATCACCGCATGGCTGCCGTTCTCGATTGCGTTGTTTGGCATCAAGGATTTCGGCGCGATATTTTTGATTACCCTCGGCGCGTTTTATCCGATCGTCGTCAACACCACGCAGGGTGCGCGCGATGTCGATAAAAACCTGGTGCGCGCCGCGCTGATGATGGGCGCGGGTAGCGGGCAGTTGCTGTTGCGCGTGATCTTGCCGGCCGCGCTGCCCTCGGTGTTCACCGGTTTGCGCATTGGCCTCGGCATTGCGTGGACCGCGGTGATCGTCGCCGAGATGGTCGCCGTGAAATCAGGCCTGGGCTATGTGCTGTGGGATGCCTACTATGTCGGCCGCATGGACGTGGTGATCGCCGACATGGTCTCGATTGGCCTGATGGGTTATTTGAGTGACCGGCTGGTGGTGTTCGTCGAAGGGCGCGTGCTGACGTGGCGGCGTTTGCAGAGTCATTGAACAGCGTGCGCCGGAGTAGTGAGAAATCCATCATGCTTGACAAAAACACGCCTCTGACGAGGTTGCCATGTTGTTGGGAAACGTCTAAATAATGCATGCTGCAATTGAACTGACCGCCGTTGACAAGGTGTATCCGGGTGACAACCCGGTGACGGCCTTGTCGCGCATTGACCTCACGATTGCCGATGG
Source organism: Burkholderiales bacterium (assembly GCA_031428855.1). GTDB lineage: Bacteria > Pseudomonadota > Gammaproteobacteria > Burkholderiales > JAEUOS01 > CANJDH01. The sequence continues at coordinate 6,010 of JANOYK010000610.1, forward strand.
TGAATTCGCCGCGTTGCTCGGCCCTTCGGGTTGCGGCAAATCGACCTTGCTCAATCTGGTAGCCGGGTTTGAGGTGGTGACCGGCGGCGATCTCAAGGTGGTGGGTGCGCCGGTGACCAAACCGGGGCCGGACCGCGCCGTGGTGTTTCAGGAAGCCGCACTGTTCCCCTGGCTCAACGTGTGGGACAACGTGATTTTCGGGCCGAAGGTGCAGGGGCTGGACCCGGCCCAATATGAAACGCGCGCGCGCGACACCTTGAAGCTGGTCGGGCTGGAAAATTTCCACAAGCACCTGCCGGTGCAGTTGTCGGGGGGCATGAAGCAGCGTGTCGGCATTGCGCGCGTGCTGGTGATGGAACCCAAGCTGCTGCTGATGGACGAGCCGTTCGGCGCGCTCGATGCGCAAACCCGCCTGACCATGCAGCAACTGTTGCTTGACGTGTGGCAGCAGTTGCGCAAGACCGTGATTTTTGTGACACACGATATTGATGAGGCGATTTTGCTGGCCGACACCATCTATGTGATGAGCGCGCGGCCCGGGCGGATTCAATCGCGCATCCCGGTCACGCTGCCGCGCCCGCGCAATCTCGATACGCTGACCGACCAGCATTTCAACGATTTCAAAAAACGCATCATGCAGGAGATGCGGCACGATGTGGATTGATTGGCGCGCCGGCCGATCACCGCCGCACGCTGCGCACGCACCTTTGGTTTACTGACTGCACCTACGACTCCGTTCACTGCCATGGCAAATCCCCGCGTCCCCTACCGTCTGTCCAGCGAGCGCGCACCGCTCGCCCCGATGAAAATCAAAGGCGTCTCCAAACCGCTGATGGTGCATCTGGTGGTCAACGTCGAGCACTGGCAATTCACCGAGCCGATGCCGCGCAAAATCGTGACGCCGCCGCACGGCAAAGAGACTGAGCCGGATGTGCCCAATTTTTCCTGGGCTGATTACGGCATGCGCGCCGGCCTGCCGCGCATCTTTGACGCGTTTGCCGCGCGCGGCATCACCGCCAGCACCGCCTGCAACGCCGGCGTGATCGACGCCTACCCGCAAGCGGCCGAGGCGATGCGCGCCGCCAAGTGGGAGTTCATCGGCCACGGCATGCATCAAAAATCGCTCAACCATGCTTCGAACGACGAAGCCGCGCTGATTCAGGCCTGTCTCGACAAGATCGCCGATTTCACCGGCACACGCCCGCGCGGCTGGCTCTCGCCCGGCCTGCGCGAAACCTACGACACCCCCGACATCCTCAAAGCCTGCGGCCTCGACTACGTGTGCGATTGGGTGATCGACGATCTGCCCGATTGGATGATGACCAAGCACGGCGCGCTGATCGCCATGCCTTACAACTTGGAGATCAACGACAGCATCATTTACGCGGTGGAGAAACATTCTTCCGCAGAGATGTATCAGCGCCTGGCCGACACGGTGGTGGCGTTTGATCTCGAAATGAAAGGCCAGCCACGCGTGCTCGCGCTTGGCCTGCATCCGCATTTGATCGGTGTGCCGCACCGCATCGGCTATCTGCACAAGATGCTCGATTTATTGCAACAGCGCGATGATGTGGTGTTTGTGCAGGGCGGGCAGATTGCCGACTGGTTTCACAGTGTGAGCCCGGCGGCTTGATTCGAATGTTGGAAGCTTGATTTTTTTGTGTGGTTAACCGGAGAAAGAAATGGAATTGGGTGTTAGCGGAAAAACTGTCCTCATCACTGGCGCATCCAAAGGTATCGGCCTGGCTTGCGCGCACGCCTTCGCCAAAGAAGGCGCGAACCTGCATCTGGCCTCGCGCGATGCTGGGCGTCTCGAAGCCGCCAAGGCAGAGATTGCCAAAATCGCCAAGGTCAGCGTCACGCTGCACCCGTGTGATTTGTCCAAACCCGGCGCGGCCAAGTCGCTCGCTGCCGCCTGCGGCCCGCTCGACGTGCTGGTCAACAACGCCGGTGCCATCCCGGGCGGCTCGATTGAATCAATCGACGAAGCGCGCTGGCGCGACGCGTGGGACCTCAAAGTGTTCGGCTACATCAACCTCACGCGCGAAGTGCTGCCGGCCATGTACCAGGCCAAGGCCGGTGTGGTGGTCAACGTCATCGGCATGGCCGGTGTGCGCCCGTCTTACGACTACATCTGCGGTGCCGTCGGCAACGCCGCGCTCAACGCCTTCACCAAAGGCGTCGGCGCAGGCTCGACCAACCACGGCGTGCGCGTGCTCGGCGTCAACCCAGCGGCGACCCGCACCGACCGCATCATCACCCTCACCAAAGCACGCGCCAAAACCACCTATGGCGACGAATCGCGCTGGCAAGAACTGCTCGGCAATCTGCCGTTCGGGCGCATGGCCGAATGCGACGAAGTGGCCGACGTGGTGCTCTACTGCGCCTCGAACCGCGCAACTTATCTGAGTGGCGTGATGATTGATATTGAAGCGGGCGGGATGTTCCGCTGATTGCGCGACTGGGTGGCAAGACGGTAGGGCGCGCATGCTATCCTCGCGCGCCATGCTGACCACCACCTCCAATCGACGGCCACGCCAAGAGCCGCTCCCACAGCGGCTCTCCGGCCTGCCGCCATCGCTTTCCCGTCACTGCACGCTGCTCGTGCTGGGCAGTTTCCCCAGCGCCGCGTCACTGGCGTCGCAGCAGTATTACGCCCATCCGCAAAACCGTTTCTGGCCCATCATGAGTGCCTGCCTTGGCGTTGAGTTGATGCAGATGCCGTACCCCGCACGCATTGAGGCAGTGAACGCAGCGGGCATCGGCATTTGGGATGTGTACGGATCGTGCGAGCGCGCGGGCAGTCTCGATAGTGCAATCCGCAACGCCGTCTTCAACGATTTCGCGCGCGTGCGCCGCACTGCGCCCGGTTTGCGCCACGCCTGCTTCAACGGCGCGGCGGCGGCCAAGGCGGTGCGGCATCTGGCGGCGCTCGGGTTTGCCACGCACTGCCTGCCTTCAACCAGCCCGGCCAATGCGTCGCAATCGTTTGATTTCAAGCTGGCGCAGTGGCGCGCTGCGTTGGAGCGCCGGTGAAAAAGGCACTGATGGCCTTGCAGAAGCGCCACCCGCCAGACGAGGTGAGTCTGTCGGAACAGGATGGCGTGCGCTACCTGCATTTCGGCTCGGTGTGGGTGCAAGGCGGCATGCGCATCGACGATCCGTACCGGCTCGAGCTCGACTACACGCGCCAGTTGTTTGCCGGCCTGCTGTTCAACCCGCAGCCGCGCAAATTTTTGCTACTGGGGCTGGGCGCGGCCTCGGCCACCAAGTTTGCGTGGAAGCAGTTCCCGCGTGCGCGCGTCACCACCATCGACCGCAACCCGGCAGTGGTTCCCTGTGCGCGCCAGTATTTTTCACTGCCGCCGGAGAGCGCGCGCCTGCGCACCGTGGTGGACGACGGCGCCGCCTGGGTGGCGGCGCATCGGGCCTCGTGTGACTGCCTGATTGTCGATGTCTACGATGCCGGTGCCAGAGGGCCGGTGTTGTCCAGCCCGGAGTTCTACGCGGATTGCCGCAACGCCATGATGAGCGACCGCACCTCGGTGATGGCAGTCAACCTGTTTGGCAAGCACGCGTCGAGCAAAATCAATATCAACCACATCTGGCGCGCGTTTGAAGGGCGGGTGTTGCTGTTGCCGGCGACCGAGCGTGGCAACCTGATTGTGTTTGGCTTTACCGGACCGCAGGTGGACTTGGCTTGGAGCGAACTGCGCACCCGCGCTGCAGCGCTGCGCGCGGCTACCGGGCTGGAGTTTTCAAAATGGGTGAGTGGCTTTCGTGAAACCAGCCAAACCCGTGCAGGCATGCCGGCCCGGTTGATTGTGTGACTGCCATTATTTGATCTACGTTATTTGACTGCGGTTTGACGCCGGTTTGACGCCGGCACAGAGGAATTTCATCATGGGAAGACTGCAAGGCAAGGTCGCCATCGTCACCGGCGCAGGCTGCGTCGGCACCGGCTGGGGCAATGGCCGCGCGATGGCGGTGCGCTTTGCGCAGGAGGGCGCGCGCGTGTTTGCAGTGGATCGCGATCCGGAGCGCCTGAAAGAAACGCTGGAGCGTGCCGGGCATGGCGGCGCTGCGTCAAGTACCGGGTCAAGCGTGGCACCAAGCGCAAACGCAAGCCATAGCGCCAGCGCCATGATGGTGGCGCATCAGTGCGACGCGACCGACAGCGCCTCGGTCAAGGCGATGATCGACGCCGCCGTCAAGCAATTTGGCCGCATCGACATCCTGGTCAACAATGTCGGCGGCTCGGCCGCTGGCGGGCCGGTCGAGATGAGCGAGGAAGTGTGGGACGCGCAGATTGACTTCAATTTGAAAAGCGTGTTCCTCGGCTGCAAGCATGTGCTGCCGCTGATGGAAGCGCAGGGCAGCGGCGTCATCATCAACATCGCCTCATCCTCGGGCCTGCGCTGGACCGGTGCCGCGCAAGTGGCCTACGCCGCCACCAAGGCGGGAGTCATCCATTTGTCGCGCGTGGTTGCCGTGCAGCATGCCGCGCAGGGTGTTCGCGTCAACTGTGTGGTGCCGGG
>JANOYK010000611.1:0-5993 GCA_031428855.1 Burkholderiales bacterium
ACCGCAATGTCGCACGCCGCCACCAGGCCCATGCCGCCGGCGTAGGCCGCGCCGTGAATGCGCGCCACCGTAGGTTTCTTGAAACTGTGCAACTGATACAGGATATCGGCGAGACCGGTCTTGGCCTCCTTGAGGTTTTGCGCCTTGGTCAAGTTGGCAGCCTGCTTCATCCAGTTCAGATCGGCCCCGGCACAAAACGCCGGGCCGCGTCCGGCCAGGCACAGCGCCCGCACGCCGCTGTCTTTTTCCATCGCCTTGAGCGCAGCGCTCAGCTCCTTGAATACATCGCCGCTCAAGGCATTGCGAATCTCCGGGCGGTTAAGCCAGAGAATGCCAACGTGGTTCATGACTTCGATGTCGAGCGTTTTAAATTTCATGATGGATCCGGGGGCGGGTGGTGAGGGAGGGCAATTGCATTAGCGGGCGTCTGAGACGGCCAGCACGCCTTGCTGATTGAAGGCATAAATTTCGCACGGCCCGCTGCGGCGCTCGCAATTGTCGAGCGCCATTTTGCGCGGGTCGCTGCCGCGCACGCCAAAACCCCAGCCGCCGCTTCTGGAAATGGCAAACGCGCGCGGCAGCGGGTAGCGCAGAAAATCAAAATAGGCTTCGCGCCCGGCGGCAGAGAGATAGGGTACGGCTTTGACGTCATGCAGATCGACTGCGCGCGCGGCGCGGGATGGCAGCGCGTGTGCCGCATTGGCTGATGCCGCTGCCGGGAGTGCCGGGTTGATTGCCGGCGGCTTGCCGATAAACGGCGGTACCGGCGCGGCTTGCACGACCTGGTTCTCCGCCCGGCCCGGCGGTTTCGGCGGGGCCCCAACTGCATCGCGCATCATCACGCGCACCTTCACGGCGGGTGTGCCACCGAGCTCGCGCAGTACACCCGGCATGGCACTGGCGCGGCGCGGCGAGAGTTGCGTGGTGTCGATGCTGGTGGACGCGCCGGCCAGATCCAGCCCCTTGGCGCATTTCACCTTGAGCCACTCGCCACCCGGTGTGATCTGCGCCACCGCCGGTGTCACCAGACGCCACATACCGTGGCGGTTGGCGATGTCGCAGACGGCGTCATTGACCACCGCCCCATGCGGGTCAACCGCCTCAATCGTGAGTTCCTGCGTGGCTGACGGCGCGGCAGCGCTGGCCGCGGCAGGAACGACCGCGCAGACGGCGGCGAACACCGCCGCCGAAAAGTTGAAACCCCGCACCATGCCGCGCCGCATTACATCCGGAACACGCCAAACTGCGTCTTCTCAATCGGCGCGTTAAGCGACGCCGCCAGTCCCAGCCCCAGCACACGCCGCGTATCAGCCGGGTCGATCACACCGTCGTCCCACAAGCGCGCGCTGGCGTAGTACGGGTGGCCCTGGTGCTCGTACTGATCGAGGATCGGCTGCTTGAATGCGGCTTCTTCTTCTGCGCTCCATTGGCCGCCCTTGCCTTCAATGCCGTCGCGCTTGACGGTGCCGAGCACGCTCGCCGCCTGCACCCCGCCCATGATCGAGATGCGCGCGTTTGGCCACATCCACAAAAAGCGCGGGCTGTAGGCGCGCCCGCACATGGCGTAGTTGCCCGCGCCAAAACTGCCGCCGATGATGACGGTGAACTTGGGCACCTTGGCAGTCGCCACCGCCGTGACCATCTTGGCCCCGTCGCGCGCGATGCCAGACGACTCGTATTTTTTGCCGACCATGAAGCCGGTGATATTCTGCAAAAACACCAACGGCAGATTGCGCTGGCAGCACAGCTCGATGAAGTGCGCGGCCTTGAGGGCCGACTCCGAATACAGAATGCCGTTGTTGGCGATGATGCCGGCCGGCATACCGTAAATGCGCGCAAAACCGGTGATCAGGGTGGTGCCGTAGCGCGCTTTAAATTCGTCCAGCTCGGAGCCGTCAACGATGCGCGCAATCACCTCGCGCACGTCGTAAGGTTTTTTCACGTCAGCCGGAATCACACCGTAGATTTCTTCAGCGGCGTAAAGCGGCTCGCGCGGCGCGCCTTGGTCACCGGGACCGCCGGTAATCTGCCCAATGTTGGCGGTGTGCTTCGCGCCCAGATTGCCGACGATGCGGCGCGCCAATTGCAGCGCGTGGGTGTCGTTCTGCGCGAGGTGGTCGGCCACACCGGACACGCGCGTATGCACATCGCCGCCGCCGAGTTCTTCGGCGCTGACGATTTCACCGGTGGCGGCTTTCACCAGCGGCGGGCCGCCGAGAAAAATCGTGCCCTGGTTTTTGACGATGATGGCCTCGTCACTCATGGCCGGCACATACGCGCCGCCTGCCGTGCAAGATCCCATCACCACCGCAATCTGCGGAATCCCCTTGGCCGACAAATTGGCCTGGTTGTAAAAGATGCGGCCGAAGTGGTCGCGGTCGGGAAACACGTCTTCCTGTGTCGGCAAATTGCCGCCACCGGAGTCCACCAAGTAGATGCAGGGCAAGCGGTTCTGGCCGGCAATCTCCTGCGCGCGCACATGCTTTTTCACCGTCATCGGGAAATAGGTGCCGCCCTTGACGGTGGCGTCGTTGCACACGATCACGCACTCGCGCCCGGCCACGCGGCCAATGCCGGTGATGACGCCCGCGCCGGGCGCGGCGTTGCCATACATGCCGTGCGCGGCCAGTTGCGAAAATTCGAGAAAGGGCGAACCCGGATCGACCAGTTGCTCGACGCGCTCGCGCGGCAACAGCTTGCCGCGTCCGGTGTGTTTTTTGCGCGCGTCTTCGGAGCCGCCCTGGGCCACCTGCGCCACTTGCGCCTTGAGGTCCTCCACGGCGGCCTTGAGCGCGGCGCTGTTCGCCGCAAAGTCGGCGCTGCGCGGGTTGATCTTTGATTCGATGGTTGCCATGAAGGAATCCGTGATTGGCTTGAACTGACGGGGAACCGGCGCACATGCAGACGGCGGCCGGTTTCGGTTGACGTTTACGTAAACGTCAATTGTAGCAAGGGCGAATCACTGTACTTTCGCCATGGCGTCGCGCAGCGAGAGCGTTAGCGATGGCATGGCGGCGCGCAGCTTTTTGTCTTGTGTGACGAGCCATACGTTCAGTTCCTGCGCCAGCGCGACAAATTGGGCATCGTATGCGCTGATGCCGTGCTTGACTGCCAGCGCCAGGGCGCTGCCCAGGTCAACCGCGTGGATGCGGCCGGCAAATTGCGCGTCGGCGCTTTCCCATGCCGCCGCGACGCGCGCCGTGCTGCTCTGGGTAAATTTCGCATAGTTGGCGGCAATATTGAGCATTTCATGCCGCCACAATCCGGGCACTATCCAGTCGCCGTCGATCTCGAGCAGCAGACGCGCGTTCTCGGTATCGGCACCGTCAAAATACAAGGCAGCAACAATATTGGCATCGGCGACGATCATGCGCGGCCTGCGCGTTTGGCGCGGTCAAACCACTGGCTCGACGGTTTTAACTTTGATTTCAAAGGCGGAGGCAGGTCTTCCACGCGCAGTTGGACCGGTGCGAGCGAGGCCTCCAAAATGGCGATGGCATGCCGCGTCATGGAACGATGATGTTTCTGCGCGTCTTGCCGCAGGCGGGTGTGCAGTACCGGCGGCATATCTTTAATCAGCAATGCGGACATTCAAGTCTCCAGTTCCCAAATCGCAGGTATCGAAAGTATACCGTTTCGATACCTCTTGCATCAACGTTCACTTACTGCCGCCCGGCCTGGACCGATTGAGAGAACTGGATTGCGCTCAGCCAGATGGCATTCCCAATCCAACAAGCGCAATGCAGGGAGTGCTTGATATACTAATTGCATATCAGCACATTTCAGGAGTCCGCCGTGGCCCAGCCTGCCCCCGCCGCCGAACGCAAAAAACGCACGATCCAGGAAATCCGCGATTCCAAAACCAGCGGCGAAAAAATGGTCTACATGTCGGTGCCGGACTATACCGCCGCCAAATGGGCCGAGACTGCCGGGGTCGATGTGGCGGTGGTGGGCGACAGCTTGGCGATGATTGCCCACGGCCACCCGAACACCATCCCGGCGACGATGGACATGATGGCGATGCATGCCGCCGCGATCCGGCGCGGTGCGCCCAATACCTTTGTGCTCGGCTGCATGCCGTATCAGAGCTACCACACGGTAGACCGCGCGCTGCAAAACGCGACGCGCTTCATGCAGGAGGCGGCTTGTGATGCCGTCAAGCCGCAGGGCGGCAAATCGCAGGCGCAGATTCTGAAAGCGCTGGTCGATGCCGGCATCCCCACCGCGTCGCACATTGGCCTGACACCACACACGGTGGCGATGTTCGGCGGCTTCCGGATTCAGGGCCGCAGCGCAGACGCAGCAATGAAAATTCTCGAAGACGCGCTGGCGATTCAGGATGCCGGCTGTTTCATGCTGGAGTTTGAGGCGGTGCCGGGCAAAATCGCGCGGGTGATTTCAGAGCAGTTGGAGATACCCACCATCGGCATTGGCGCGGGTGTCGGCACCGATGGGCAGATTTTGCTGTGCCACGATTTGCTCGGCGTGTTCACCGATTTCAAACCCAAGTTCACCAAGCGTTACGCCAACCTCACCGAGGTGGCGGTGACGGGCATCAAGGCTTATATCGCCGACGTCAAGGGCGGCACCTTTCCCGACGACGATCACACCTACGGTGTCGACGAAAAAGAGTACGACAAGTTTTTGACGCTGGTCGAAAAGCGCAAACACGTTTGATCCCGCACCTGCCCAAACGCCACTTGTCCATGCCCCGCAAACCCGCGCCGTCCCGCATCAAGCCCATTGTCAAGCGAAAGACCCCACTGGCTGCAAAGCGGGGCGCAAAGCCGATTGCCAGGCCGGACACCAAGCCAGAGAGCAAACCAAACTCCATTGCCGGCCTGGAAGCCGCTCCCACCAACACTCTTAGCCTGACTGATCGCGCCTACCGCGAACTTGAAGAGCGCATCGTCACCCTGCAACTGGCCCCCGGCAGCGCAGTGTCAGAGGCCGAACTGTCACAGCGCCTCGGCATCGGGCGCACGCCGATTCGCGAAGCCCTGCAACGGCTCGCGCGCGAGCGCCTGGTCACCATCCTGCCACGGCGCGGCATCATCGTCTCCGAAATCAACGTCAAGGCGCAATTGCGTCTGCTCGAAGTGCGGCGCGAAGTCGAGCGCCTGGTCGCGCGCAGCGCAGCGCGGCGCGCCACCGCCGAGGAGCGCGCGCGCTTTGCCGCCATCGCACGTGACTTCACCCACAGCGCGCGCAGCAATGACGAGGTGGCCTTCATCCGCACCGACCGCGAATTCAACGATTTGTCGGTGGCGGCAGCGCGCAACGAATTCGCCGCCGGGGCGATGGGCCTGATGCACGCGCTGGCGCGGCGCTTCTGGTTTCTGCACTACAAGCAGGCGGCCGACATGCCGCAGACCGCCAAGCTGCATGCCGACATCGCCCGCGCAATTGCCGCCGGCGACGAAGACGCCGCGGCTGCCGCGATGGACCGGCTGCTCGACAACATCGAAACCTTTACGCGCGCCACCGTCAGCACCGATTTCTAGCGTTGGCCTCCGAATCCGGGCCGCCGTATTGACAAATATATGGTTGATATATCAGAATACTGCATTCACCAAGGCTGGCAGCCAGATCAAACCGAAGACTGAAGACCGTTGCCCACGCCGCGCACCTGACAGGAGACCCTCAATGCTGGAACGACAACGCCAATTTCGCGCCGCCTACCAGGCGCAGATTCATCCGCTGTACCACGGCTTCGTTCATATCGGCGTGATGTACGGTGTGGGTATTTCCGGCATCTGGTGGGCCGTGAGTCAACTGCACCACGCCACCTGGGAATGGCTGCTGGTGATCCCGGTGTTTCTGGCCGGCAATCTGGTGGAGTGGCTGATGCACCGTTACGTGATGCACCGCCTGGTCGATGTGTTCGCGCTGCGCGCCATCTACGACCGCCACACGCGCCAGCACCATCAATACTTCACCGACAGCGAGCACACCATCAACAGCGTGCGCGAATTCCGCATCGTGTTTTTCCC
>JANOYK010000612.1:0-2851 GCA_031428855.1 Burkholderiales bacterium
CAAACCGGAAGATTCGCTCGCACCGATTGCCAGGCGCCTTGGCGAATTGCTTGGGTGTGATGTGCCGCTCAGGGCAAACTGGGTCGATGGCGTCGCAATCAATGCCGGCGACGTGGTGCTGCTCGAAAACTGCCGTTGCAACAAGGGCGAGAAGAAGAACGATGACGCGCTCGCGCAAAAAATGGCCGCGCTGTGCGACATCTATGTCAACGATGCGTTCGGCACTGCCCATCGCGCCGAGGCGACCACCCACGGCATTGCCAAGTACGCGGCGATTGCCTGCGCTGGCCCGCTGCTGGCGGCCGAGCTCGATGCCCTCGGGGCGGCATTGCGCGCACCGAAACGGCCTCTGGTCGCCATCGTCGCAGGGTCAAAGGTCTCGACCAAGCTGACCATCCTGCAAGCACTGGCTGACAAGGTCGATCACATGATCGTGGGCGGCGGCATCGCCAACACCTTCATGGCGGCAACCGGCCTGCCGATCGGCAAATCGCTGGCCGAGATGGAGATGCTTGACGAGGCACGCGCGGTGATGGCCAAGATGACAGCCAAGAACGGTTCGGTGCCGATTCCGGCCGATGTGGTGACCGGCAAGGAATTCTCGGCGGGCGCTGCTGCAACGACCAAGGCCGCCAGTGACGTTGCGACCGATGACATGATTTTTGACATTGGCCCGCAAAGCGCAAAGGCGCTTGAGAACCTCATCGCCAATGCCGGCACCATCGTCTGGAACGGCCCGGTTGGCGTGTTCGAGTTTGAGCAGTTCGGCGGCGGCACGCGCGCAGTGGCCGAGGCGATTGCCGCGTCCAAAGCGTTTTCGATTGCCGGTGGCGGTGACACTATCGCCGCCATCAACAAGTACGGCGTCGCAGACAAAATCAGTTACATCTCCACTGCAGGCGGCGCTTTCCTCGAATTTCTTGAAGGCAAGACCTTGCCGGCGGTTGACATACTGGTGCAACGCTGCACGGCTTAAATCACCGGTCATTGAAGACAAACGGTCGAGATGGCCGCGCCCTGTCCACACAAAGGATTCCCCATGTCACGCTCGACCAAAATTGTTGCCACGCTCGGCCCCGCTTCCAGCAGCGCGGAGATGCTCGACCGGCTGATCGCCGCCGGGGTCGACGTAGTACGCCTTAATTTCTCGCACGGTACGGCGGCCGATCACATCGAGCGAGCGCGTCTGGTGCGCGAGATCGCGGCAAAACACCAGCGCGGCATCGCGATCCTGGCCGACCTGCAAGGCCCGAAGATCCGCGTCGGCAAGTTCAAGGACGGTAAAGTCACGCTGGTCAATGGCGCGCCATTCACGCTTGACGCCGATGCCGAAATGGGCGACGACAAATCGGTGGGTATCGACTACAAGGAATTGCCGCAGGACGTAAAACGCGGCGACGTGCTGCTGCTTGACGACGGCAAGATCGTATTGACCGTCAACAAGGTGCTGGGCAGTCGCGTCGAAACCACGGTCAAGGTAGGCGGTGTGCTGTCGAACAACAAGGGCATCAACAAGCAGGGCGGTGGTCTCACTGCGCCGCCCCTGACCACCAAGGACATTGAAGACATCAACACGGTGGTGGCGATCAAGGCCGACTACCTCGCCATCTCCTTCCCCAAGAGCGGCGCCGACATGTACATGGCGCGCGAGCTGATGCGCGCACGCGGCGGCAAGTCCCTGCTGATCGCCAAGATCGAGCGCGCCGAGGCGATCCCCGCACTCGAAGAAATCCTCAAAGCCTCCGACGGCATCATGGTGGCGCGCGGTGACCTCGCGGTCGAGGTCGGCGACGCGGCAGTGCCGGCCCTGCAGAAACGCATGATCCGGATGGCGCGCGAGATGAACAAGCTCACCATCACCGCAACCCAAATGATGGAGTCGATGATAACCTCGCCGGTGCCGACCCGTGCCGAGGTGAGCGACTGCGCCAACGCCGTGCTCGACGGCACCGACGCCGTGATGCTGTCGGCCGAGTCGGCCTCGGGCCAGTTCCCGGTCGAGGCGGTCGAGGCGATGGTGCGCATCTGCATCGAAACCGACAAGTCGATGGACCTCGACGTCAAGCTCGACCAGGAATTCATGAACCGCGTCTTCACCCGCATCGATCAGGCGATTGCGATGAGCGTCCTGTTCACTGCGCATCACCTGAAGGTGAAGGCCATCGTTGCGCTCACACAGTCGGGCTCCACCGCGCTGTGGATGAGCCGCCTCAACTCCGGCGTGCCGATCTATGCGTTGACCCCTGACCCCGAGACCTACACCAAGCTCGCGCTGTTCCGCGACACCCGCACCTTCCTGATGGCGCAGCACAGCCACGACCGCGACAAGCTGCTCGCCGAGTCGGAAGCCCATCTGCTCGCGGCCGGCGTGGTCGAGCAGGGCGACCTCATCATCATCACCATCGGCGAGCCGATCGGCAAGACCGGCGGCACCAATACGCTCAAGATCGTGCGCGTCGGCGAGGGTTAAGCGCGGCACCGGAATTCCTGTCGGCGCAATATCTGTCCTGCAGAGTCCGAATTTTTCGGACCGGCACCTGCTCGAAGAGCCTTGGTGTGGGCGGGTATTGAGGGCAATGCAGTTGCAGGCCATGGTGGCAGCGGCCCGGCCGGTGACGGCGGGAACGGGGGGAACGCATGGCAGGAGATCAGCGTGCCGGTCTATCCCGCGCAACCGCCCGAGACGGAGGAGAACAAGGGCGAGCCAGCCTGGAAACTCAATCTCATCTGGTCGCTCGAAGCCGGCGGCGCGAATCAACCCGGCACGCTCTGGTGCGGCACGCTGCCAGGCGGCCTGTTCCGTTCGCGTGATCGCGGCGCGTCATGGGAGTTGATGCGCAGCCTGTGGGAC
>JANOYK010000613.1:0-1945 GCA_031428855.1 Burkholderiales bacterium
ACGGTGGACATGGCCGACACCATGCGCTTCACGCCCGGCAGCATCACCGTCAAGCAGGGCGAGACCGTCAAGTTCATCGCCAAAAACGGCGGCAAGGTGATGCACGAAATGGTGATCGGGACCGAAGCAGAGTTAAAAAAACACGCCGAGGTGATGAAAAAACATCCCGGCATGGAGCACGATGAGCCTTACATGGCGCACGTCAAACCCGGTGGCCGCCAGCAAATCGCCTGGACTTTCACCAAGCCCGGCACCTTCATGTACGGCTGCCTGATTCCCGGTCACTTTGAGGCTGGCATGAAGGGCACGATCACGGTAGTCGCCAAATGATTGCGTCACGCCGGCAACTATTGGCGCTCGGTGCCGGTGCTGCGCTGGGTGCCACCCTGGTTGTCACCATGAGGGCCGCGCTGGCGGCCGCTCCCGCAGCGTTCGCGGCACCCGCATTGCCGCCGGTCGAGGTGTGGAAATCGCCCACCTGCGGCTGCTGCGCCAAGTGGGCCCTGCACCTTGAAGCGAACGGCTTCAAGGTGCAGGTGCGCGATCAGGGCAACACGGCGGCGCGCCAGCGGGCTGGCATCGCGCAGGCGCTCGGCTCCTGCCATACCGCGCTGGTGGGAGGCTATGCGATTGAGGGGCATGTGCCGGCCGCCGACATCCTGCGCCTGCTCAGGGAGCGCCCAGCCGCGATTGGCCTGGCCGTGCCTGGCATGCCGATTGGCTCACCCGGCATGGAGCAAGGGAACCAGCGTGACCGCTATGACGTGCTGCTGGTCGCACGCAATGGCAAGACCAGCGTTTTTGCAACTCACCAATGATGGCAACGGGCTGACGTTTTCAGCCCGTTGCTGATTCGATACCCGGCGTTTTAAGCCGGCAGCACGTTCCATCCACACAAAGGAGAACCACCATGAAAAAGGCATTCCCCCTCAGCGCAATCGCATTGGTGTTTGCGTCCGGCATCGCCCTTGCCACCAGTGACAAAAAAGACGACCACTCAGGCCACGCCGGGCATAAGGCAAGCACGCCCGCTGGCACACCAGCGGGTACCCCCGTTACCACGCAACTGGCTGGCAAAGACCTGGCCGAAGCCGAAGTCCGTACCATCAACAAAGAGGCCGGCAAGATCACCTTGAAACACGGCGAGATCAAAAATCTCGACATGGGCGCGATGACGATGGTGTTCCAGGTCACCGACAAGGCCATGCTTGACAAAGTGAAGGAAGGCGACAAGGTCAACTTCACCGCCGAAAAAATTCGCGGCCAGTACACCGTCACCGGCATCGAAAAGAAATAGCGCGATGCGCACCGCCATTGCGCTCGCTGCCGCCACACCGCTGGTGCTCAACGCCACCTGCTGGTTCAGTTGCGAGTGCGCGTCGCTATGCCCGGCCTGGGGCGTGGCGGCGTGCGTGAGCATCTCGATTGCCACCGGCGCTGTGGTCTATGTTGGCGCGTCAATCGCAAGGGTCTTGCATGACCTGACGCGGCAGCGGCCGTTGCCGTTGCGCACCGAAGGGTTTGATTGATCCATGTCAAAAGCCGCGCCAACGCACGCCCGATACTGCGGAGAGTCAGGCGGCGGGGCCGGAGCATCCGGTGGCAAGAGACACACAGCGGACACACAGCGCCTTGCTTAACCGTAGTAACTAACCGGGGATCAGCATGTTGAACCGAAGACAGTTGCTCGGATTGGGCGGCGCAGTGGCGGTGGCTGGAGCCGGTGCGGCGGCGTGGAGATATTACGGTCCGGGGGCTTCCCACAGAATGGCGGGCGGACCGTTTCGTCCCTATCCCTTCGATCCGGTAACCGCCGCGAACTTCGGGCAGAAGCTCTTTATTCCGGCAGCCAGCGGACCGTTCGGGGTGCTCGACGTTGCCGGGCCGCTCAAGCTGCGCGCCACTGCAGCGAGCTTCACGCTGCTGCCCGGCCGCGAATCGCCGT
>JANOYK010000614.1:0-6799 GCA_031428855.1 Burkholderiales bacterium
CAATCAACAGCCCATTCCTGCGCGGTCGGTTCAACGCTGCTCCTGTGGCGCGGCCGGCGTACGCGGGAGGGGCCGGTGGAACGCCGCAAACAGGGTCACCGCTTCTTCGAGATCACCGTAGGTGAACTCATAACAATCGCTGCCATCAACCAGCCGCGAGAGCGCATGAAACCCGGCTGCGCCGTGCAGGCTGTAATTAAATGCGTTATTTGCCATATGCATAAAGGCGCGGGCTTTAGGCCAGGATTGCAAACGCGCTGGCGCGCCTGCAACATAACGAGGATACACAATCGAGCCAGGGAGCGCAGTTTCAGCAGCGCGCAGTATGCTGTCGCGCGGCGCTTTCATATGGGCAACGGTGCCTTTGGCAGTGTCGTTGGCGAGTCTGCCAATAACTGCATCAGGGACAAAGCGGCGGATCACATCAATCGAGGCATTTTTGAGTCCGACCGGCCGCGGCAAGGGTACCACGCAGCCACTCACCGGATCGAGCAGTGTCAACTCATCTGAGAGAAGGCGCCAGCCTCGAGAGACCAGACCAGCACACAGCGTGCTCTTGCCGGAACCCGCCGGGGCCGGAAGAATCATGGCATGCCCATCTTTTTCGACCACGGCGGCGTGAAACACGAGGTATTGATTACAGTGCCCGGAGACACACCAATTCAACCCCCATTCGAGCATGGCAAACGCCTGCTGCAAGGGCAGCGGTTTAAACGGGGTGGCATCTTCGAACCGGAACAGCACTTGGGGGTGAACCCAGCGGCGCAGGCCCTGCGGTTGCTCCAGGCGCACAAAAAAATCCGTGAAGCCCTCGCTCCCTTCAACTGCGTGGTCAGCGTATAGCAGTCGCAGATTTTCGCCGATGCCTGGAATCTTGCTGATAATCTGACTGACGAACGGCCCGGTGCGCAAATTGAGGCCGGGTCCACCAAGTAATCCCAGCAGATCACGATGCGAGTGATCAGCGACGATCAAACTTGAGCACCCTCAATCAGGCCGAGCGCTTGAAACTGACCGAGGCTTTCAGCCATAGCCTGGTCAAATTGCGCATCCCGGTCAAGTTCAATTGCAGCCGAAAGGCTTCGGGCCAATTCGTCGGTGGAAGCCGCGCCAGTCTGGCTGAACATCAAGTTCAGCAGCGCTGCAGCAAACAAACTCAAAAGGTGAGTCTCTCCGGTGCGGGGATCGTAGAGGACACTCTCATCGTCCCAAGATTGAATGTATGCCAGAGGGGGCTCAGCTACCTGCCACAAATAGATATCAGCCATGGCTGACAATGCCGTTGGCTGAATTTCTGCCTAGAGCGGACACAACGGAAAGCAACCGTCCGGCACGGCAACATTTACAGCGGCATAGTCGTTTTGAGATAGGCCACAACTTCATCCGCATACCACTTTATGCCAGCGGTGGGTTCGAAATACCCTTTGGAAATGTACTCGGACCAGATGTTTTGCACTTGCCCTACGGTAAGCACTGGTGTCCATCCCTTCGCGGCGTTGAGAACGGCTGCGGCGCAATGGTTGCTGACCGCATTGGTACCACCTCCCGAAGAATTTTGCATCACAGTCAAAAACGTCTGTGTGCCACAGTACGAGCCGGAAAATACAGCGTGAAACGTGGTCGCCTGATGACCGCCAGTTCCCGACGTTGTCGTCGGATAATAGGGTGTCGGCCAGTCACCCGACCCTGTATGATTCTTCCAATATCCTGGTGTACGGCCCGAGCACGATTGCGATGTAGACGGCCGGCTTAGATTGCCAGACAAAAATCCCGATGGAGTGTTACAACCCAAACCAGTTCCAAGCGCGGGCCGGCTTATCAGTGTCATCATGACCGGGGGCGCAGCAATGCTGACTCTAAGCAAACGGCGGCGCTGTTCGCGAATCGAATTGACGCGAATGCCGTCGCCATTCGTCAAATCTGGCGACACCGTTGCTGCCTGAGAATCGTCGAATTTTGTCATTTCTGGTATGGGGATATCTTGATCACCTATTCATAAATTCAGGTGATTACGACCGCTGCATTGACCAAGCAATCAATATAACTAGTGCAATCTAAAAATCCAGCGCCCTCTTTCTACTGACAGCTACATTGTGCGCCAAACTCGCCCGAAACACACAAAAGTCACAACATTTTTCAATTCAGAGCAGTTTTTCGAATACATGATGTCAAGTAAAAAGCAAATCCCGCGCCATAACTATATGTTATTTTATTTCAATCACTTACAAACCGAAAAAGTGTCCTTTGGAAGATTCTGTAAAATCCGGCGACAGATCACAAGGCTGCTAGAAGTTGCGTGACCTCTGCTTGCTGATTAAACCGCTCCCCCAATTTGGCAAGCGCTTCCAGCGATTTTCGCGCCTCCGACTTCTTGCCCGCTTTAATCAACACCTTCGCGTAATTAAGTTGAATTGACGCCGCCTGCGGTGCCAGCTTGGTGGCTTGCTCAAGCATTTCCAAAGATCGCACGGTGTCACCCTTCTCTGCAAGTACCATTGCAAGAGTATCCAGAATGGCCGGTTGATTTGGTGCAAGCTGATTAGCCTTCTCCGCGTATTCGACGGCCTTGGGACTCTTGGTCTGGCCCAGCACCCAAGCCAAGTTATTGAGAATAATTGGATTTGCTGGCTGTTGCGTCAGCGCATTTTCATAGTGGGCAATCGCGGCCGGGTAATCTTTGACAGCTGTGGCACCATTGCCCAAGTGCAGGAGAAACTCGGCATCATTCGGATTTGCCTTGGTCCAGGACTGCGCAAAAGCGACCGCCTCGCCTTTGCTGGAAGCTAAAAGGGCAGTGTGTAATTTTACCGCCACCTGTGACACTGGCATTTGTTTGAACGCCGCCCGATAGAACGGGACCGCTCGGGGCGCATCGTTCTTGGCCGTATGGATGTCACCTTCAAGAACAAAACCGGCGGCTTCGTTCGGACGCTGTTTTTGCACTTCGCGCGCCACCGCCACCGCCTCGTTTTGCTGGTTTAGCGCCAGATGAAGCATCACCAGCGCACGCTGGGCTTCAAGCAGATCCGGCTTGATTTTGAGCGCACGCTGCAGGGTCTGGACCGCTGCGTCCCGCTGACCGCCTGCGGCCTGCACCTCAGCCATGCGTATGAAGGGAGCCGGCGAATCGGGCTGCTGAGTTGACAGCCTGCCAAAAGTAATCAGTGCCTGATTGGTATCACCCGCTGCAGCCTGCGCGCGGCCTACTGCGTCGAGGAGCTCCGGCCGGTCTGGCAGCGCAGCCAACGCCTCCTGCGCCGCTGAAGCCGCCTTTTTGGGATCCTTGTTGCGCAGGTAATGTTCAATCAGTGCAAGACGTGCCGCGCTATCGGACGGATTGGCTGTTATCGCCTTGGTAATCCAGCCCAATATCTCTTCTGGCGTGCCGCCTGTCCGCGCCGCCAATTCTCCCGCCGCCAGCATGGCACCGGTGTTCTTGGGGTCGGCGGCAAGCAAGGTCTCAAACCGTTTCTTCGCTTGCGGCACATTTTTGTCGAGCAAGTCCAGGCCCGCCAAACTAATCACCGCCGGCAAGTAAGCCGGATCAATCTGCACCGCACGCTCGAAATCCTGGCGTGCCGCCGCCACATCGCGCTTAGACATCAGGGTTCGGCCGCGCAGGTTGTGCGTTGCCGGGTTGTTTGGCTGTTTCTTGTCGAGGGCATTGATCGCCTTGAGTGCTTTGTCAATTTCATTGCGCCGCAAATAAGAAACAATCAGCGCCATATCCGCAGTGGTACCCTTGTCAGCGGCCGATATTTTTTCCAATTCGGCGGACGCCGCGTCCACCTTGCCTGCCGCCATCTGTGTCAACGCTAGCGATGTTTTCTTGGCCGGGTCATCCGGATCCAGCTTTGCGGCCTTGACGAAATATTCGTCTGCTTTCGCAATATTGTTATTCTGCATAAAGACTTCGCCGGCCAGCGCAAGCATATTGGCATCGCGATCAATCTTGACCAGCATCGGCTCAAGCGCCGTCAACGCCCTCGCCGACTGACCGCGCCGCAAGTGTGTGAGAACCAGCTGGTGCCGCACCGGCAGGCTATCGGGTACCGCTTGAAGGGCTTTGAGAAAGTAATCTTCGGCGCGTGCATATGATTTGAGCTGGAATTCAACCGCACCAGCCAATTCCAGAACGGCAGGGTTGCCCGGTGCTTGCTTAAGCAGCGGATCGATCAGATCACGCGCGGCCTTGAAGTCTTTTTTCTGAAAAGCGTGCTGCGCGGTCACGTAGGCAGTGAGGAAATGCTTTGGCACATTTTTCTTCATCTGTTCAAGCGCCTGACTGGCATCATCACTCTTACCGGCCTGGGACAGCACGGACACCAGGGCCGCATATCCGACGGCGTAGTCCGGTTTGACTTCAACCGCTTTGCGATAAGCCGCCAGCGCTTCGTCCCGGCTGTTTTTCGCAAGCAGCAGATCCCCCTTGATCTTCCAGCCTTCATAGTGAGCCGCATTTGCTGAAAGCAACTTGTCAGCCACCTCCAGCGCGCCAGCGGTGTCTCCTGTAGAAGCTTTGAGACGCGCTTGCGCCATCAGCGCAGGCGCGAAACTGGGCGCGGCAGCAAGCGCGCGGGCAATCGCAGTCTCAGCCGCTAGACGATTGCCGAGTGCAGCGTGGGCCGTGCCGATCGACGTATCCAAATCTGCCTTGGCCTCGACTGTGTTCAACGTGGCCGCGCCAAACTCATCAATCATTTTTTTGAATTGCCCCTGCAGGAGCGTACTTCGCGCAAGTGCGGGTAAAACCATATCCGGTGAATACTGAAGCGCCCTTGCTTTGCGCAGTTCCAGTTCTGCCGCTGCAGCTTCACCGCTGTCAAGCAATGCCCGGCCGAGCAGATAACGGCCCTCCGGCAAGTCAGCATTTTTTTGCAGCGCGTTTTTGATTTGAATGATCGCCGTTTTGGTATCCTTTTTCGCCAAATAATCTTTGGCCGAGGACAACATCGACTCCGGCGACTCGCCCCCACACGACACTGCTGCGATGAGCGTTAGCGCGCAAAGCGCGGCGGTTTGGGCGCGGCGTAGAAAGCTGCTGTTGAGCATGATTCATCCTCTTTGCAAGGTGCCGGTTGCGGCACTGAAACAAAAACAAGTATAGACGCCCGGCTTTTAATTCCACGGCGGCTGCGCATGCGCGCTATTTACAGCTGATTTTCAAACTAATGCGTAACGCCAGGATTACCGCACTGCCAGCGCCACGCATCACGGCACATCGCTGTCAGATCCTTCTTGGCACGCCACCCCATGGTCTGGTTGGCGAGGCCGGGATCGGCGTAGCAAGCCGCTATGTCACCCGGACGCCGCGCGACGATCCGCCGCGGCACCCGGACCTGATTTATTTTTTCAAATGCATCGACGATCTGCAACACACTGACCCCGGACCCGGTGCCAAGGTTTGCCGTAATCGAGCATCCGGTGCGCTCCAGATACCGCAAGGCGGACAAGTGCCCGCGCGCCAAATCGACGACGTGAATATAGTCGCGGACGCCGGTACCGTCCGGGGTCGGATAGTCGCCGCCAAAAATCGACAGGTACTCACGCGTGCCCGCCGCGACCTGGCATACGTAGGGCATCAGATTGTTTGGCGTTCCGCTAGGCGTATCACCGATCAATCCCGTCTCGTGGGCACCCACAACGTTGAAATAGCGCAAGCAGGCAATCTGCCATTGCGGGCCGGATGCAAGAACATCGGCCAGAATTTGTTCGCATATCAGTTTGGTGCGGCCATAGGGATTGGCCGTGTGCAGGGCACTGTCCTCCCGGATCGGCACCGCCAGCGGGTCGCCATAGACCGCGGCAGATGAACTGAACACCAGACGCCGTACATCCGCCTTGCGCATGGCTTCGAGCAGGCGCAGGGTGCTAACCAGATTGTTGTCGAAGTACTCAAGCGGCATGGCAACAGACTCGCCAACTGCTTTGAGGCCCGCGAAATGCATCACCGCATTGACCGGATAGGACTGAAACAATGCATCGAGTGCGCTGCGGTCACGTGCATCTGCCTCAACAAATGGCACCGTTCTCCCGGTAATTTTCTCGATACGCCGCAGCACCTCCACCGTGCTGTTGCACAGGTTGTCGAGAATCACCACATCTGCGCCAGCCTGCAGCAGTTCAATCACGGTGTGAGAGCCAATATAACCGCAGCCCCCGGTGACAAGGACAGTTTCCCCACTGATGATCGGGGGGTCTTCAAGGAACTTGGTCATCCCGGATTCAACTCCCTCTGCATCAGTGACTTAGACCAAAACGGTGCAGCAGATCGTACAACGTGGGACGGCTCACACCCAGCAGTTCGGCCGCCTTGACGATGTTGTCATTGACCCGCGACATCGCCTGAACCACCGCTTCGCGCTCCGCTTTGTCACGGATCCGGCGCAGATTAAAGCGCTCCGGCTGGTCCGCGCTCTCTGTGGCCAAACCAAGATCCTCGCGCGTGATCAAATTGCCGTCGGACATAATCACCACCCGCTTCATGGAGCTTTCAAGCTCGCGCACATTGCCCGGCCAAGGGTACGCCTCAATCGCGCTCATGGCATCTTCACTCAGATTGAGTGTGCTCCGCTTTTGCTCCAGACAAAAACGTTTGACGAACGCATGTGCCAGCAGCGCCTTGTCGCCAACACGGTCCCGCAGCGGCGGCACCTTGACGACAATTTCAGCGAGCCGGTAGTAAAGATCCCCGCGAAACTTTCCCTGCTTCGCCTGCTCGTTAAGGTCCTGATGGGTCGCGGCAACAATCCGGATATCGACCGGAATTTCCTGGCGCCCTCCCACGCGTTCGATCACC
>JANOYK010000615.1:0-10040 GCA_031428855.1 Burkholderiales bacterium
CCATCATGAAACTCGACATCTTCACCCACATTTTTCCGCCGGCCTACTTCACCGCGCTCGATCAGCTGGTGCAAGACAAAGCCGTGCTCAAGCGCTGGTACGAGCTGCCCACGTTGCACGATGTCGATGCGCGCCTGCGCATGGTGGCGCGCCATGCGGACTACGCTCAGGTGCTCACGCTGTCGATGCCGCCGGTCGAATCCATCGCCGGGCCAGACGCCACACCGGCCCTTGCGCGTCTGGCCAACGATGGCCTGCAAGCCTTGGTAGAAGCGCATCCGCGCGAATTCCCGGTCTGGGTCGCCGCGCTGCCGATGAACAACGTCGACGCCGCGCTCGAAGAAGCCGAGCGCGCGTTTGACATGGGCGCAGCCGGGATTCAACTGTTCACCCACGTCAACGGCCGGCCCTTGGATCATCCAGACTTCTTGCCGCTGTTCGATCTGGTCGCAGGCAAATATGACAAACCGATCTGGCTGCACCCGGCGCGCCCGGCCAAGTTTTCCGACTACTCCTCCGAAGACAAATCCAAATATGAAATCTGGTGGACCTTCGGCTGGCCGTATGAGACCAGCGCCGCGATGGCGCGCATCGTGTTCTCCGGCATGTTCGACCGCTTGCCCAACTTAAGCATCATCACCCATCACTGCGGCGCGATGGTGCCGTTCTTCGAAGGCCGGGTCGGCTTTGGTTGGGACGAGCTCGGTACGCGCACCGCAGATGAAGATTACGGCGCGCTGCTCAAACAATTGGCCAAGCGGCCAGTCGATTACTTCCGCCAGTTCTATGCCGACACCGCCGTGCTCGGCTCACGCGCCGCCATCGCCTGCGGCCTCTCCTTCTTCGGCAACCAACGCGTCCTGTTCGGCACCGACTGCCCATTTGATAAAGAGCAAGGCGAGCTGGTGATCCGCGAAACCATCGCCGCGATAGACGGCCTCGACATATCGGAGGCCGACCGCGCACGCCTCTACTATCAAAATGCCGCCGAGTTGCTCAAGCTGCCGCGCGGCACGCTCGGCGGCTCAACCGCCTGAGCCGTTGCCGCTCACGCGCATTCGTATCAGCACCGCCCCCCACTATCCTCCAGCAAGGAACTCACATGGCAACACAACGACTCGGCATCATCATGAACGGCGTGACCGGGCGCATGGGCACCAACCAGCACCTGATCCGCTCCATCGCCGCGATACGTGCGCAAGGCGGCGTCGCACTCGCCAACGGCGACCGCGTCATGCCCGACCCGATCCTGATCGGCCGCAACGCCGGCAAGATCGCCGCGCTGGCCAAAGCCCATGGCATCGAGCGCCACAGCACCGACCTCGACCAAGCCCTTGCCAACAAAAACGACACCCTGTTTTTCGACGCCGCCACCACGCAACTGCGCCCCACGCTGCTTGCCAAAGCGATCCACGCCGGCAAACACATCTACTGCGAAAAGCCAGTCGCCACCAACCTCAAAGAAGCCACCGATATCTACCACCTCGCCAAATCCAAAGGCATCAAGCACGGCGTGGTGCAAGACAAATTGTTTTTGCCCGGCCTGATGAAACTCAAGATGCTGCGCGACGCCGGCTTCTTCGGCCGCATGCTGTCGGTGCGCGGCGAGTTTGGCTACTGGGTGTTTGAAGGCGACCTGCAACCGGCGCAGCGCCCGTCGTGGAACTACCGCGCCGAAGAAGGCGGCGGCATCATCCTCGACATGATTTGCCACTGGCGCTATGTGCTCGACAACCTGTTCGGCGAAGTCAAATCAGTCTCGTGTCTGGGTGCCACCCACATCCCCGAGCGCTTCGACGAAGCCGGCCAGAAGTACCAGGCAACAGCCGACGACGCCGCCTACGCCACGTTTGAACTCGCAGGCCCTGACGGCGAAAAAATCATCGCACAAATCAACAGCTCGTGGACCACCCGCGTGCGCCGCGACGACCTCGTCACCTTCCACGTCGACGGCACCCACGGCTCAGCCGTGGCCGGTCTCACCGACTGCCGCAGTCAGGCACGCGTCAACACGCCCAAGCCGGTCTGGAACCCGGACGTGAAGCAACCCTTCAACTTCTTGGACCACTGGCAGCCGGTGCCCGAGTACGCAGCGTTTGACAACGGCTTCAAAGTGCAATGGGAAATGTTCATTCGCCATCTGTGCGAAGACGCGCCGTTTAAATGGAATCTGCACGAAGGCGCGAAGGGAGTGCAATTGGTCGAGTGTGCGTTGCAAAGTTGGAAAGAGCGGCGCTGGGTGGATGTGCCGGCGCTGGCCGCGTAAATTGCGGCCATGCAGTTTCAGCATGCGCCGGCCTAACAGTGTTGGTACGCAACGATCTTGAAGACCATGCCACGAACACCCGCCCGCACCAACGGTTTCCACGGCATGGCATTTGGAGAATCACATGAACGCACCTGAACCCATCAGTACCAGCATTGCCCTTCCTGCTGCCAACGACCGCTTGGAAAGTTTTCAACTCTCGACACCGCGCGAGTTTCCTTCCACACCGGCCAACGCCTTCACGCGCATCGCCTACTCTGCCGCGCACGTGGTGGCTGATCCGTTGAAGGAGCACGACCCGTGGGTGGATTGCGCGATTGATTGGGACGCGACGATTGCTTACCGTCGCCATGTGTGGACGCTTGGCCTCGGTGTCGCCGAGGCGATGGATACGGCGCAGCGCGGCATGGGACTCGATTGGCCCACCTCGCAAGAGTTGATCCGCCGCTCGATCGATGCATCGAAGGACATCCGGGGCGCGGTTCTCGCCAGTGGTGCCGGCACCGACCATCTTGCACCGGAAGATGCGAAGTCAGTTGACGATGTGATCCGCGCGTATGAAGAACAGATCGCGGCGATTGAGAAACTCGGCGGCAAAATTATTTTGATGGCGTCGCGCGCGCTGGCGCGGGTGGCGCGCTCGCCGGATGACTATCACCGTGTGTACGACCGGATTTTGTCGCAGGTGAAAGAGCCGGTCATCATTCATTGGCTGGGCGAAATGTTTGACCCGGCGCTCAAAGGCTATTGGGGCAACGCCGACCACATGCTGGCGATGGATGCGGCGGTGGCGGCGATTAACCGCAACGCGGCCAAAGTCGATGGCGTGAAGGTCTCGCTGCTCGACAAGGACAAGGAAATTGCGATGCGCCGCCGCCTAGCGCCCGCCGTGAAGATGTACACCGGTGATGACTTCAATTACGCCGAATTGATCGAGGGCGATGCGCAGGGGTTCAGCCATGCGCTGCTCGGTATCTTCGATGCGATTGCGCCGGCGGCGTCGGCTGCGCTGTCCGCATTGGCGCGCAATGACAGCAAAACCTTCAACGACATTCTTGCGCCAACGGTGCCGCTGTCGCGCCACATCTTCAAGGCACCGACGCGGTTTTATAAAACTGGCGTGGTGTTCATGGCGTATCTGAATGGTTTGCAGAATCACTGCACGATGGTGGGCGGGCAGCAAAGTGCGCGCTCGATTGTGCATTTGAGTGAACTGTTCCGGCTGGCGGATCGTGCCGGGTTGCTGCGTGATCCGGGTCTTGCGTGTGCGCGCATGCGCGCCACGCTGGCGGTGCATGGCATCGTCTGATTTGTCAGGAGAGGGAATCACATGAAACCGTTGGTACGAGCCACTCTTGGCGCAGTGTTGTGGGCGGCACTAGGCGCCGGCCTGTGTATCGCAGCCGGGCCGGCAGCGGCGCAGACCTATCCCGCACGCCCGGTCAAGATCATCATTCCATTCCCGCCCGGCGGCACGCTTGATATCGTGGGGCGCATGCTGGCGCTCAAACTCGGCGAGCAAACCGGGCAGCAGTTTGTGGTCGAGAACCGCGCCGGCGGTAATGGCACGATCGGCGCGTCGGCTGTGACGCAGGCGGCGAACGATGGCTATACGCTGTTGTTCAACGCGTCTACTTTTGTGACCGGGCCGATGGTGATAGCCAAACCGCCCTACAACATCAACAATGATTTCACTGCGATTGGCCTGGTGGCGAAAGCGCCGCTGTCGGTGGCGGTCAACAAGAATTTGCCGGTCACCGATTTGAAGGGCTTGTTCGCCCACGCCAAGGCCAACCCCGGCAAGCTCGGCTTTGCGATTGGCTCGACGGCATCGGCCGGCCACCTCGCCACCGAGTTGCTCAAGCGCGGTGGCGGCGGTGAGTATTTGATCGTGCCCTACAAAGGCTCGACCCCGGCCTATCAGGATTTGATTGGCGGCTCGATTGCAGGATTCGTCGATCCGGTGCTGGGCGCGGTGCAGCACCACAAGGCCGGTAATTTGCGCATCCTCGCGGTGACGTCGGCGACGCGCTTGCCCACATTGCCCGATGTGCCCACCGTGGCCGAAACGTTGCCCGGTTATGAATTCACTAGTTGGTATGGGCTGTGGGGGCCGGCCAAGCTGCCCGCTGACATCACGCAAAAACTCAACGATGAAATCAACAAGGCGCTGGCTGGCGACATGCGCGACAAGCTGCTGGCGCAAGGCATTCTGCTCGGTGGCGGCAGTGTGGGCGAGTTCAACAAGTTTCAGCAGGACTACATGACGCAGATGGGTAAGCTGATTTCGGAAGCGAAGATTCGTGTCGAATAAAGTTGCTTCGAGTGTGATCGTCACCGGCAGCAGCGGCGGCATCGGTGCGGCGATTGCCACGCGCTTGCTGGCCGATGGCTGGCAGGTACACGGCCTCGACATTGCTCCTGCCTCGATCCATCACGCCGCATTTACCGCGCATCAGGCGGATTTGTCGGATGCGGCGTTGACGGCATTTCTGCTCTCGCCGGAGGCAGCCGCGATTACCGGGCAAGACATTGCGGTGTGCGGCGGTGCGTCGCTGCCGCATTGAAACGTGATGACCCGTGCGCCTGCTGTAGGCATCATTGGCTTAGGGCTAGTGGGTTCGGCGATTGCCGGGCGTCTGCTCAAAGCGGGATACCCGTGTGTTGGGTTTGACATTGCACCGCAGGCCTGTGCGCGCTTTGCCGCAGCGGGCGGCAAGGTGGCCACCTCGGCGCGCGATGTCGGGCAAAAAGCGGCGCAGATAATCACGGCGGTGTTCGACACCACGGATGTGCTCAACGTCATTGAAGGGGCCAATGGGGCGCTTGAGGGCGCGGGAGCGCTCGAAGGTGCGGGAGCGCTCGAAGGTGCGGCCACGCTCGAAGGCGGCGCACTAAAGGTCATCATTGACTGCTCCACCGGTGACCCGGAGCGTCTGGTCTGGTTCGCTGACCGTCTCGCCTCGCGCGGCATCGGTTTTATCGAAGCGCCGTTGTCCGGTTCGAGCACGCAAATCGCTGCGGGTGAAGCCACCATGCTGCTCGGCGGCGATGCGGCGCTCATCGCCCAGCACGCCGCTTTGCTCGATGCGATTGCTCCGCAGCGCCTGCACACCGGCGGCACCGGCATGGGCGCGCGCGCCAAGCTCGCCACTAACCTGGTGCTCGGCTTGAACCGCGCCGCATTCGCCGAGGGTTTGGTGTTCGCAGAGCAACTCGGCATCGCGCCGGAAACATTTCTCAAACTGGTGCTGGCCTCGCCTGCGCGCTCCGATGCCGCTGCGATCAAGGGGCCGTTGATGGTGTCAGGCGAATTTGCGCCACAGTCACGGATTCGCCAGCACCTGAAAGATGTGGAACTGATGCTCGCTGCCGCCAGCCGCAACCGGCAGCGCCTTCCGCTCTCAGAGACCCATGCCGCGCTGATGCGCGCCGCCATCACCGCAGGCGATGGCGATCTCGACAACGCCGCCATCGTGCGCCAGCTCCGGCGCGAAACGCGCTAAACCTCCACTAGCAATCTCTCCTTCTTTTCCCATGCGCGACTTCTCCCACTCCCACGAATGGCTCTCCCTCAACACTGCGACGGTGAAAAAGCAATGGAAGCTGGATCGGATCATCGATGAATGCGCGCGGCGCAACATCCGTGCGATCAATCCGTGGCGCGATCAGGTGGCCGAGATCGGCCTCAACAACATCGCGCAACAACTGCGCGCCCACGGCATGCTGCTCAGCGGCTATTGCCGTGGCGGCTTTTATCCGGCGGCTGACAGTGCCGGGTTGAAGGCCGCGCTCGAAGACGACCGCCGCGCAATTGACGAAGCCAAAACCCTCAACGCACCCTGCCTCGTGCTGGTGGTCGGCTCGCTCCCGGGCGCACTCACGGGCAAACCGGCGCACCACGACATCGCGCGCGCGCGCAGCGAAGTGCGCGACGGCATCGCCGCATCGTTGGAATATGCGCGCACGGTGGGCATGCCGCTCGCCATCGAACCGCTGCACCCAATGCAGGCAGCCGAGCGCGCCTGCGTCAACACGCTCGAACACGCGCTCGATTTGTGCGATGAACTCGACCCGTCACGCAGCGGCGCACTCGGCGTGGCGGTGGACGTGTATCACGTCTGGTGGGATCCGAAACTCAAACAGCAAATCGCCCGCGCAGGAAAAAATCGCCTACTCGCGTTCCACCTGTGCGACTGGCTGATCCCGACACGCGACCTGCTCAACGACCGCGGCATGATGGGTGATGGCGTAATCGAAATTCAAAAGGTGCGCGGCTGGATGGAAGATGCCGGCTATGACGGCTTCGCCGAAGTCGAAATTTTTTCGGAGCACTGGTGGGCGCAGCCGGGGGAGGCAGTGATGGATACCTGCATTGCGCAATTTCGAGGCGTGGTGTGAATATCTCTACGCTGCGGTTTTTAAGCAGCGCAACAACATAGTTGGTGTTGATGGTCATCTGCGGTCTCTGCGATATAGTGCCTGCCCGGATCGCGCGCAGGAGATTTTCATGAAAAAAGCCGCAAAGCCCGAATCAAAGCAGGTTGTCAAAGCAAGCCGGGATATCTCGCGCATGCCGATCCGAAGGTTGGCGCTTGATGCGATTGAAGCGGAGTCGCGGGTCACAATGTCGAAACGTGATGTCGATGTGCCGATTAAAGCGAGGGAAATGCCTTTTTCGCCAAACGAGGCACTCCAGCGCGCACTGTCCGCAGCAGCAAAAATGGTTCGCGTTGTTTGACCCTTCCCAAGAAAGTGCTCCCATGTCCGACTGGCAACCCTCCCAGCGTTACCCCGACCCTGCCATCGTCAGCGTCGATCCTTCGTTCGACAAATACCGTTTGCCGCTCGCCAAGATCGAGCGCATCGCGCACGGTTTCCGCTGGGCCGAAGGGCCGGTGTGGCTGGGCGATGCGCGTGCGCTGGTGTTCAGCGATGTGCCAGGCAACGTGATGTACAAGTGGGACGAAGAAACCGGCGTGACCGCGCCCTATCGCAAGCCGTCCAACAACGGCAACGGCAACACGCGTGACCGCCAGGGCCGCATCGTCACCTGCGAGCATCTGTCGCGCCGCGTCACGCGCACCGAGCACGATGGCCGCATCACGGTGCTGGCCGATGCGTATCAAGGCAAGCGCTTCAATTCACCGAATGACGTCGTAGTGAAATCGGATGATTCGATCTGGTTCACCGATCCAATTTTTGGCATCACCGGTTACTACGAAGGCGAGAAGAACGAGCCGCAGCTTGCGCCCAACGTTTACCGTCTCGACAAGGACGGCAGCTTGAGTATCGTGGCCGAGGGCGTGAACCAGCCCAACGGCCTCGCGTTCGCGCCGGATGAATCGATTCTTTACGTGGTCGAATCGCGCGCGGTGCCGCGCAAAATTCTCGCGTTTGACGTGAAGGATGGCCGCATCCTCGCCAACCGCCGCGTGCTGATCGACGCCGGGCCGCAGGGTACGCCCGACGGTTTCCGCTGCGACATCGACGGCAACCTGTGGTGCGGCTGGGGCATGGGCCAAGCCGGTCTCGATGGCGTTCACATCTTCAACCCGGCCGGCCAGCTGATTGGCCGCATCGACCTGCCCGAGCGTTGCGCCAATCTGTGTTTTGGCGGTGTGCATCGCAACCGGCTGTTGATGACGGCGAGCACCTCGGTGTATTCGCTCTATGTCAATACACAGGGGGTGGGCTACGCCTGATCCAGGCTTGCGGAGAACACTACAAGAATGGCTGCTGGAGCCATTCTTGTAGTGTTGATGCAATTACTTCAGCTTTGAATAAGCGGTCGGTGCAAGAATCGAATTCTCCACCCGCGCAACAATCTGGCCGTCTTTTTCAGTCTCGGCGCGCGCCTTGTGCCAGGCCGGATCAGCCGCGAACTTGTTCCACTTCTCTTCGCGCTCTGCCAAACTTTTCCATTCGAGGAAATAGGTCAGCTTGTTGTTGGCGTTGTCGCCGATCAGGTCGGTGAAAAAACCAACCTGGCGGATGCCGTGCTTTTTCCACAGCTTCAAGGTGACGTTGGCAAAGCGGGCGTTGAGGGCGGGCAAGCGTCCGGGGACGGTGTGATAAACGCGCATTTCGTAAAGCATGCTGTGTTTCCTTTGGTGAGGGTTGGGACGGAATGTCACTGTGCGCGCCGCGAATCACCGTGTGACGGTGACGTATCGCAATGTGCGACGGGGGCGGCGGCTGGATTGAAGTGTAGCCGAAGGCACCGGCGCAAAAATGGCGGCGGGCGGCGCAAGCGCCCTCACGCTGTCACCCGCAGTTACCCGCAGTTACCCACAGTTAACCGCAGTCACCCGTAGTCACCCGTAGTCAACCGCAATCACCAACAATCACCCGCCGTCACCCGCCGTCATCTGCCATCACCACTTGTTGCGCAACTCACGCAGCTTCAAAAACACGGTGCGTGCATCCGGCCCTTCAGGCAGATCGGGGAAAGCCTCGCGCAATTTTGCAATCACGCTGGCGCTGCCGAGACGGAAGAAGGTGTTGAATTTGCGTTCTTCCGCCAGCGTGGTCACATGCGCTTGGTTCAGGTCTTGCCCGGCAAGTTTGGTCAGCATGCCCTGCGCGGCGGCGTTGTCCGGCTCGCGGTCGAGGGTGAAGCGCAGGTTGTTTTCAATGTAATCGTGGCCCGGATATATCAGCGTGTTCTCCGGCAGCTGGTCGAGCTGCTCTGAAAATGTCTTGTACATCTCGGCCACGCTGCCGCCGTTATGGCAATTGCCGGCACCGGCATTGAACATCGTGTCGCCCGAGAACAAGGCGGGTTTGCCGGTGTGCGAGCGCAGGCAGATGTGGCACATGGTGTGGCCGGGCGTGTCGAGCGCTTCGAGCTCGACTGTTTTGCCGACCTTGATGATGTCGCCCGCCGCCAGGCCGCGTGACACGTTGGCAATTTTGTCTTTGGCGTTTTTGTGTGCGAGGATTTTGGCACCGGTTTGCGCCACCACCGCATCGTTGCCGCCGGTGTGGTCGTGGTGCTCGTGGGTGTTGAGAATCTGCGTGATGTCCCAGCCCTCGTCCTTCGCCGCCTTGAGGCACTTGTCACTATCGAGCGGGTCGATGGCGAGCGCCTCGCCGGTTTCGCCACAGGCGATCAGATAGTTGAAGTTGCGGTAGTTGTTGCCGGTCCAGATTTGTTTGACGATCATGATGACCCCGATGCGCAATGAATGAAAAACCTGCAAGCGATTGTAGGGCATCGCGGCACGCTCAAGCGGCCTTGGTAGATGGCTTAAAACCCTTGGTGGGAGCGGCTCTTGGCCGCACTTCCGGTGTTTGACCGAGGCTAGGCCGCCACTTGCACAATCTCGATAAGAATAGATTCGCTGGCAGCGTAGCGCCATGCAATGTGCGCGTGCGGACCTGCCCTGCGCGCAGCGCGAGTTCAAGCGCTACCCAATCACGCCCGCCTCGCGTGCCGCCCGCACTTCCCCTGCATCAAGCCACGGACGCAAAATCTTGCCAGCCTGATTTGCATCCCACGCTTTCGCAGCCTGCGGCGTGGGTGGCACGGAGCGGCTGAACTTTGGCGCGGGCATGGGCTGCACCACGCCGTCAATGTCCACATAAGTTTCACGCGCGCGCAGGTGCGGGTGCTGCGGTGCTTCGTCAATCGTGAGCACTGGCGCGAAGCACGATTCGGTGCCTTCAAACAGTTGGCTCCATTCGTCACGCGTGCGGGTTTTGAAGGTGGCGGCGAGCTGGGCGCGGGTGCCGGGCCAGCGTGCGCGGTTCCATTGGTCTTCGAGCAGTG
>JANOYK010000616.1:0-2026 GCA_031428855.1 Burkholderiales bacterium
ACACGTCATGCACACTCTGCGCAATCTCGCCATGATCGCCGTTCTCGCCGCCACCCTGCCAGCCTGCGCGCCGCTCACCACGCAAAGCCCGGACGGCTCGATCCGCCCGCTCAACGCCGTCGCTGACGGCGACGACAAACACCTGATGCTGTTCGGCCACGACGTGGTGGCGTACTTCACCGAGAGCACGCACCGCAAGGGCGACCCTGCCATCAAGACCGTGATTGACGGCGTGACCTTCCGTTTCGCCACCGCGCAGCACAAGGCGCTGTTCGACAAGGAGCCAGCCAAATACATGCCGCAGTACAACGGCTACTGCGCCAACGGCATCGTCTACGGCATCCCGTGGGGCGGCGACGCCGACTCCTGGCGCATCATCGAAGGCAAGCTGTACATCTTCGGCGGCAAGGGCTCACGCGATGGTTTTTACGTCGATATCCCGCGCAATCGCGCGCTGGCCGATAAATACTGGAATCAAGAAGTGAAGGGTTCCAACGCCTTCGTGCAGCGTGTCAAACGCTACATCTTCAACCGCGTGCCGCATTACAAGACCGGTGAAGAACTAGCCGATGAAGTCGCGCGCAGCGGTGGCGGCAAGTCCTGAGCGGCTGGCCCTTCCTCGTTAACCGGCCGGAAACCGTTGGTACACAAGGGTTTCCGACCGAAGGCATAAGTAGTGAGCGGTGCCAGTGATGCGTGCCGGTCTGATTGGCGGTTGACTGGCAGCAAGGGTAATGCGCCGCTCTACCCAGCCTTGGGTACTGCTGCGGACTTCCGTTTGGCCGGTGACTTTGCCGCAGCGGATGATTTCTTCGCTGGCGCTTTTTTAGTCACGGGTTTTCGGGCAGCTGGTTTTTTCGTGACCGGTTTTCCGGTGGCAGGTTTCCTGGCAGCGGTTTTCTTGGCCGCAGTGCCGGGCTTTTTTGCCACGGGTTTTCTTTTAAGCACTGGTGCGGCAGGCACCCGCTGGGCCGCCGTTACCGCTGTGTCAGTGACGTTTGCCGTCTCTGCCATGTCGAGACCAAACACATCAGCCAGGCTGGCATGGTCCAGCACCTTCGCTGTGCCGCTGCGCTTGCCCCCGAGCGGCAAGCCGCTTGATGCTTGCGCCACCAACTCTTGCGCGTCCACCCGGCGCAATGTAAACAGCAATTCGGGCTGTTGATCGAGCCGCGCGCCGACACCGTAAAGCGCGGCAGCGACGTGCTTGCACATGTAGGCGCCATCGGGGCAACTGCAATCGAACTTGATTTCACGCGGAGCCGGAAACAAACCTTCGTTCTGCCGGCACATGCGCTCCATCACGCTTTTGGACAAGCGCCCTTGCAGCAGTTCAACCAGTGAGTCGATGGTGCCGGCGCAGTCCTGGCTGATGGCCTGCCAGCGCTCGGTGGGCAAGGCAGTTACTTTGACGGTGGTGGTGTAGAGGCTCGACCCCATCACCTGCGCCTGCACTTCGCCCGCCGTAATCTTTAAATCAATCACCGAGCCATTGCGCGCATACATGCGCCCGCGCGGCAGACGGTTTTCGTAATCGCTGTAGCTCTCCAGGTTGCTGCACCAGGCCTTGCCCCAGAAGGTGGTGGCAATCGCGCGCCCCTCAATCACCACCGGCGACAGGGACACGCCTTTTTTCTTCAGCTTGGCGATGCGCTGTTCGGTCTGACGCCGCCGCTCGGCGACCGGCACATAGGGTGGGTAGTAGCTGTAGTACATCGGTCAATCCTCCACGGTGGCAGTGTGAATGTCGAGCGCGACCAGGCGCAGCAATTCGTCGTCCTGCATTTCGGTCAACAGCACTTCAGCCCCGCCTTCAATCACGTCGCGGGTGAGGCGCTGTTTTGATTCGATCAGTTTATCGATTTTGTCTTCGACCGCGCCTTTCGCATCGGCCAAACCAACAACGTGCTGGTCCACAAGTTCATCTGCCAGGGCACGGTCGAAGACAAAATCGATAAACTGATTGAATCAAAACAGCAACTGACCCGTGATGTAATTGAGGGCGGGGCCGAAGTGTTGCTGACCG
>JANOYK010000617.1:0-2900 GCA_031428855.1 Burkholderiales bacterium
GAAGAAGGCGTCATCGCCAATGCCGGACGATTTGAGGTGCGCCATGCCGCGCTTGGCGAGCGAGCGCGGGTCGCGGTCGTAACCCTTGCCGGTGGACGGCTCCAACACGTCACAGGTCAAAATCAGCGTGTTCTCGTCGAAAAACGGATCAAGGTGGGCGCTGTCCGGATCAGGCATCAACAGCATGTCAGAGGCTTCAATCCCCTTCCAGCCGGCGATGGACGAACCATCAAACGCGTGGCCTTCGGTGAACTTGGATTCGTCAAACGCCTTGACCGGCACGGAGACATGCTGCTCCTTGCCCTTGGTATCGGTAAAGCGGAAATCAACAAATTTGACTTCGTTGTCTTTCGCCATCTTCAGCACATCTTTGGCAGTCATCGCCATTGTTATCTCCTGGGGAATCGAATTGAGCAAAAAAACAACTTAAAACACTACGGGAAACGGGAAATGAGCAGCTTTCATGCCACGCCCCGCGCGCCAAGGCTGTCCGGGGCTGGTCTGTAGCGTTCGCAAAAAACAGCCGCGCATTGTGCCACAAGCGTGGTGCGTAGATAGCGGCGGATCGCACCAATAATGAGCGTGAAAAGGTGCCCTCGCACTCATTAAGTGCCATGAGTGCCCGGCGTACCCGCCCGCATTGCCATTTTTCCTCCTTGCAACTCTTCAAGACCGGCACCGTTTCACTTAGGCTTGGCAGTAGTAGCGTGGTAATTTAGCCGAACCCCTTGAACCATGCGCATGCAGGAGCGGCCTATGAACAATCAAATTCGGCACCTTTTAAGAAGCCTGCTTGGAAACCTATTTCCGGCGCTGCTGATGGCGATCGGCCTGGGTCTGAGCGGATTTACGGCGGCGCAAAGTGATGGCGGCGCTGAAGCCAAGATCGGTGGCCGGGTGTTGCGCGTGGGGCCGGAGCGCGAGTTACGCAGCCTGGCGGCGGCTTCGATGCAGGCGCGCAATGGCGATACGATTGAAGTGGACGCGGGCGAGTACCGGGCCGATGTGGCGGTATGGACTCAGGAGCAGTTGACGATCCGCGCAGTGGGCGGCAGGGCACGGATGGTGGCGGCGGGAGCAAATGCGGAAGGCAAGGCGATTTGGGTCATGCGCAGCGGCTCAATGCTGGTGGAGAACATCGACTTTTCGGGAGCAAGGGTGCGTGACCGCAATGGTGCCGGGATCCGTTTTGAAAAGGGGCGCTTGACGGTCAGGAACTGCACCTTTCTGGACAATGAAAACGGCATTCTGACCAGCAACGAACCGTCGGCAGAACTGGTTGTAGAGAATAGCGAATTTGGCAACAACGGTGCCGGTGATGGTCAGTCGCACAATCTTTACGTCGGGGGAATCGCCAAACTGACGGTGCAGGCCAGCTATTTTCATCACGCCAAGATTGGTCATTTGCTCAAGACCCGCGCCGCAGAAAATCATATTTTGTACAACCGTCTGACCGACGAAAACGGCGGCACCGCCAGCTACGAACTTGAATTCCCCGCTGGCGGGATAGCCATTGTTGTGGGCAATTTAATCCAGCAAAGCGCGCGCTCCGAGAATTCGACCATCATCTCTTACGGTGCCGAGGGGTACAAGTGGCCGCAAAATCGTCTCGTGCTGGCGTACAACACGATCATTAACGAACGCACTGCGGGCGTCAAGTTTCTGTACGTGCGGCCCGGTGAGCGGCAAGTTGGGGCGGTCAACAATGTTCTGGCGGGCGGTAACGCGCCAGCGGGCGGCACCTTGCTGCAATTGACGGAACCTGATGTGGATCGCAACACGGTGCGGGCTGAGCGCAGCGATTTCGTCAATGCCGCCGCGTTTGACTACCGCCCGGCCAAAAATGCCCGCTGGCTGGCTGTGCCAGGTCAATACGGCGGCGGCAATGCGCTGTGGCCGCGGCGCGAATACGTCCACCCGCGCGGCAGCCGTGCTCTCCCGGCAGGTCTGACGATCCAGGCGGGCGCGTTCCACAGTCTCGATTGAGCCGGCTGTTGCCGCCGCCCTGGCAGCGGCAGGCGAAAATATATATCGCGAATATGCCCGCAGAGCCGCACCCAGAGCGGCTCTGCGAAATCTGTGACAGCACTGCCCGGAAGCGTACAATAGCGCCCTTCTGCTCCCGTTTCCGGCCGGCTTGCGCTGACCGCCTGGTTCCTCATAATGTCGTTCGACTCCTTCGGGCTGGCGCCCGAGATCCTCAAGGCCATCGCCGAAGAGGGCTATACCACCCCCACCCCGATTCAAGAGCAGGCGATTCCCATCGTCGTGCAAGGCGGCGATGTGATGGGCGCAGCCCAAACCGGCACCGGCAAAACGGCCGGCTTCACGCTGCCGATTTTGCAACTGCTGTTGCCACACCAGAGCAGCTCGCCGTCACCGGCGCGCCACCCGGTGCGCGCGCTGGTGCTGCTGCCGACACGCGAGCTGGCGCTGCAGGTCTCCGAAGCCGTTGCCACTTACGGCAAGTACATGCAGTTGCGCTCCACCTGTGTCTACGGCGGTGTCGATATCAAACCGCAATTGGTGGAAGTGCGCAAGGGTGTCGAAATTTTGATCGCCACACCGGGCCGCCTGCTCGATCACATCGAACAAAAAACGGTGAATTTAAGCCAGGTGCAAATTCTGGTGCTGGACGAAGCCGACCGTATGCTCGACATGGGCTACATGCCCGACATCAAGCGCATCATCGCGCTGCTGCCAGCGAAACGCCAGAACCTGATGTTCTCGGCAACGTTTTCGGAAGAGATCAAGCGCCTCGCAGGCGGCATTCTCACCAAGCCGACCCTGATTGAAGTGGCGCGCCGCAATGCCACGGTGGAAAAAATCAAGCAGATCGCTTATGCGGTGGCGTCCGACGAGAAGCGCGCGCTGCTGCAACACCTGGTGCAGTCACGCAA
>JANOYK010000618.1:0-1967 GCA_031428855.1 Burkholderiales bacterium
GATTACCCCGACCTCGCCAAGTGGCTGCGCGATGAAGGCATCGTTGCGCTCGGGCTGAACCCCGATACGGTGGTCGATACCTGGAACAAGCTGGCGCAGGCGTCGTAGCGGCGCGGAAAAAGGCGGGATCGCTGTGAGTGCGAACTGATAAGCTCCAATTCACACGCAAGATTAACCGGGTGCTTCCCATGCATAAAAGTTTGAATCTTGAGCAAGCAGCAGTGGCGCAATTTTGCCGGCAGCACCGCATTCGCCGTCTCGCGTTGTTCGGCTCGCAGATGAAAGGCACTGCACGGCCAGACAGCGACATTGATTTGCTGGTCGAATTCAATCCGGATGGCATCCCCGGTTTGTTCGGCATCGCAGCCATGGAGCAGCAACTTTCCGCCATGCTGGGGGGGCGCAAAGTCGATTTGCGCACCGAGCAGGATTTGTCGCGCCATTTTCGTGACGAGGTAGTGCGCACGGCAGAGGTGCAGTATGCCCAATGAAGATCGTGTGCGTCTGGCGCACATGATCGACGCTGCGCAAAGCGCGCTGAAATTTGTCTCCGGGCGCAAGCGCGCTGATCTGGAAACTGATCAGATGCTGTTGTTTGCGGTGGTTCGCGCAATCGAAGTGGTCGGCGAGGCGGCAAGCAGAATCAGTGCAGAAACCCAGGCTGCCGAACCGGCGATTCCGTGGCACGCCATCATCGGCATGCGCAACCGCCTGATTCACGCTTACTTCGAGATCAACACGCAGATCGTGTGGGAAACCGTGACGGTTGAAATTCCGGCGGTGCTGCCGTTGCTGCGAATGCTTGCAGCCGCCAAATAAACAGAATGTGCCATCGGCCTGAAACCCTTGGTGCGAGCGGGTTTACGTTAAGTGATGGCTTATAACCGTTGGTGGCGGCGGTTTCCATCCGAGGGCCTTAACTGAAATTAAATCAACGCACCTGCGCAGCGTCAGCGCGGCGCGCCCGCGTCGACACCACAAACGCGCGCACCGCTTCCATGTATTGCGCTGCTGCGGCCCAGGCAATACCGCTGTGGCTGGCCCCCTCAAATTTGACCAGTTGTTTCGGTTCGCTCGCGGCGTTGAACAGGGCATCGCTCATGGCATGCGGAATCACCTGATCCGAGGTGCCGTGCAGGATCAGTTTGGGCAGCGTTACTTTTTTGATTTTCTCCAGCGCTTCAAACCGCTGCGAGATCAGAAAGCCGACTGGGAGCCAGCCATAGGCTGAGGCTGACACTACGTCTGGCACCGAGGTGAAGGTCGACTCGGTGATGAGACCGGCCGCTTCGTGCGGGCCGAGTTTGGCGGCGAGGTCGATGGCGATGGCACCGCCGAGAGAATGGCCGTAGAGGTAGCGCCGTTGCGCGTCAGGGATTTTGGCTTTGAGCCAGTCCCACGCCAGTGCGGCGTCTTCGTAGGTATTTGCTTCGTTGGGCAATTCGCCACTGGATTGACCAAAGCCGCGATAGTCGATCGCCAGCACCGAGAAACCCATCTCGCGCCACTTGGCGATGCGGAACGAGGAGCCGGTCAGGTTCCAGCGCGAGCCGTGCAGATAGAGCAGGGCGGGGGCGTTGGCGGCGGTGGCACCGGTCTGCGGCATCCACCAGGCGTGGATGCGTTCATCCGTTTTACTGCCGGGCACTTTGAGCCAGACTTCTTCAACGCCCTCGGGCAAGCCCTGATAGCCGCGCCAGTTTTCGCGCACCGGGCGGAAGATCCACTCGCTTTGTTTGGACTCGAATACTGCGCAGCCGCCTAGCAGCGACAACGCGAGAGTAAAGAGTGCGAGGCGGTGCGAGAGCTTCATGCGTACTCAGATCGAGTAGGGTGGAAAGCCCGAGTGCTTTTGCTGCGCATCGAGCAGACGCAGCATGGCGTGCCATTCGAGCACGCCGTAGGGGCGGCGCGTGCCGGGCTGATACAGGTTGGCGGTTTTATCGAGCACGTTGGCGGACGGCATT
>JANOYK010000619.1:0-1985 GCA_031428855.1 Burkholderiales bacterium
CTGGCGGGCTATCCCAGTTTCGGGCAGGTGCCGGCCTTGGTCCGGCAGGTTGGCGCCCTGCCCGGCCCGGTGCGCGCCATGGGGCCGCTGTTGCGCCGCATGATTGCCCCGCTATTGTCGGCCCGATACATTTCACCCAAGTATGCCGGCGTGCTCGAGCACGGTGGCGACTGGTCCGGCGCCTATCTGCTGCGGCGCGCCTTGCACATGCCGTGGGAAGTGCCGGGCGCGCTTTCATCCGCTGAGGCGCGTTCGGCCTGGGAGCAGCTCGTTGAAGCGCAACGCGATGATCGCGAGAAGCTGGCCCGCATCGGCAACCCGCAGCTCAAGGTCTCTTACCTGGAACTGCGCAACTACCTGTGTAATCAGTTGGTGCGCGATACCGATTGGGCCGGTATGGCCCATTCACTCGAAATCCGGGTGCCGTTTCTGGATGTCCCCCTGATGGAGTGCGTGGCCGGCGCTGTGGCGGCAGTTCCCGATGTGAACAAGCGTACGCTGGCGAAAATGCCCGCAGCCGGGATTCCCGACGCGATTTTGAACCGCCCCAAATCCGGCTTCGCGGTCCCCGTGCACGATTGGGTGGCCGACGAGCGCAAGAGATCGAGGGGATTGCGCGGCTGGTCGCAACGTGTAGCCACAGAATGGCAATTTCCGGCCGTGCGAGTTGTCGCCCTGTGTAGCGATGCGTATGGCGGCGTTGGCGGCATCGCGAAATTCAACCGGGACCTGATGAACTCCCTGGCCCAAGAATCACAGTGCGTTGCGGTGGAAGTCTTCCCGCGCCTTGTCAAGCTCGATCCGGGGCATTTGCCTACCAAGATCATCTTTCATTCCGAAGCCGCCGCCGGAAAGACTGCTTACATCATTGCGCTGACGCGCCTGCTGTTGCGCGGCGATGGCGCCAACTGGCTGATATGCGGCCACATCAATCTCGTGCCGCTTGGCTGGTTGGCAAGCCGACTGATGGGTTGCCCGATGACCTTGATCGTACACGGCATTGACGCGTGGACGCCGCATCGCAATTTTTGGGTGCGCAGGTTGCTCAAGCGGATCGATTTTGTGGTTGCCGTCAGTGAATTCACCATCGAGAAAATGCGCGCCTGGTCAAGCATTCCGCGGGAACGGTTTGAAGTGCTGCCCAACTGCGTCGAGCTTGACAAATTCTTTCCGCGCCCGCGCGACGCCGGTCTGGTGGATCGCTATCACCTCGGTGGCAAGACGGTATTGATGACCGTCGGGCGATTGGCGTCGCGCGAACGATTCAAAGGCTTCGATGAAATAATGGATGCCATGCCCTCTTTGGTGAGACGCGACCCGCAGATGCACTACATGGTGGTTGGCGATGGCGACGATGCCGAGCGACTCAGACAAAAAGCCCGTGATCGGGGAATCGAGCAGCATGTCACTTTCACCGGA
This sequence comes from Burkholderiales bacterium, assembly GCA_031428855.1. Taxonomy (GTDB): domain Bacteria; phylum Pseudomonadota; class Gammaproteobacteria; order Burkholderiales; family JAEUOS01; genus CANJDH01. The sequence goes on from JANOYK010000619.1 coordinate 1,420, forward strand.
TACATCGACGAAGCGGAAAAAGCCGCGCACTATTCGATCGCCGATGCCTATGTGATGCCCAGCCGTGGCGAGGGTTTCGGCATCGTCTTTCTGGAGGCGCTGGCCTGCGGCGTGCCCGTGCTTGGCAGCAAGGCCGATGGTAGCCGTGACGCCTTGCTGGGAGGCCGCCTCGGCATTCTGGTCGATCCAGACGATCCGGCAGAGGTAGAGCAGGGCATCGTCACCGTGCTGGCCCGGCCCAAAGGAGTGGTGCCGCAGAATCTGGCAGATTTTTCTTATGACGCTTTCAGGCTGCGGGTGCATGACCGGCTATTGTCCAAGTTGACTAGAACGGATATCTGAGTTTCCGCCATGTCAAATCTGAAATCCCTCTTGCGTGCCTTGGTCCCCCGATTTTTGATTGGGCGCTATAGGCAGTTCCGGCGCCATCAGGAGCAAGCGCGAAATCGCCATAAAAACGTAGAGGAAGTCTTCACGGCGATTTACTCGAACAACAAATGGGGGGGCGCCAAGGGGGAGTTCAGTTCCGGCGCGGGGACAACCGACGGGTCCACCGTTTCCGCCTA
>JANOYK010000620.1:0-2704 GCA_031428855.1 Burkholderiales bacterium
CAGTCCCGTCGGTGCTCCCCCCGGTCATTCCGCCGGCGCTCCCGCCGCCGCCCTCTGCGGCGTCAGACCGGTTTGCAGGATTCGATCCGCCCGATCCGCTCGATCCATTCGATACCGTTGCCGCGCCGCTTACGCTCGCCGTAAGCCCGCCCTGGCGTGCCGGCGCACCATCAGCGCTGCTGCCCACATCATCCGCCGCGCCGCCGCTGGTGCCGCTGGTGCCGCTGGTATACGCAATCACCGCCAGATCAAGCACGTCCGGCCCGCCGTCCGGCGCGCTGCGCCGCCCGCGCGCCAGCAGCACACCAAATGGCGAGAACTGGCAATACGGATCTATCTCGGATTCGAACTGTTGCACTGACACACGTGCGCGCCGGTGCGTCTCGCCGGTGTGTTCCGCCACCGCGCCGTAGAGCAGCCGCTGGCGCAGCGGCATGAACGACTTGAACTGGGTCAGCACCACATGCGCCAGCCCAGCACGGCCGGCTATGGCCTCAATCTCACCGCGCAGCGAGGTCAATGCCACCAGCACACGCGCACCCGAATCCTGCAAGCGCTCGGCCAGTTCCTCGCGCGAGAACAGCGGATTGACAAACACCGCCACTGCACCCAGTTTCAACACGCCGTAATAGGCGATCACCGCCTGCGGAATATTGGGCAGCACAATCGCCACGCGTTCCCCATGCGCCACGCCGAGGCCGGCCAGGCCGCTGGCAAAACGGTTGGCCAGCCGGTCAAGCATGCGATAGCTGATGCGGCGGCCATAAAACGTCAGCGCTGCCACGGCGCCGAAGCGCCGCGCAGCGGCCTCCAGCGTGCGGTGCAGCGGCGCGGCCGGCGGGCGGATGCGGTAAGGCGTGCGGCTGTCGTAAAACTTGACCCAGGGCCGCGCCGCTTCAAGCGCGCGCGCCCGCGCACGCCGCGCTGCGCGCTCCTCGGCCAAGCGCGCCGGGCCGAAAAAGCGCTCCATCGCGCGGTTCACCGCGTCGGGCCGCTCCACCATCACCTGATGCGCCGTCACCGGAATCACCACCTCTTCCGCACCCGGAATCAACTGCGCAATCTGATGCTGCGACGCTTCGTCAAACAAACTGTCGCGCTGACCCAAAATCACCAGCGTAGGCGTGGCGATGCGCATCAATACATCCGTGCCATCCCACTTCGAGAGCGCGTTGCGGTTTTGCGCACTCACCACGTGCGCAGGCGGATACAGGCGCGCCAAGGCCGAGAAGCGCTGCAAAAATCGCAGCAGCGGGGCCGGCAAGCCGAGCAGCGCGCGACCGGCCCACTTCAATTTAAATTGCACCGCCGAGCCGATGATGACCAGCCTCTCGACCCGCTGCGGATGCCGTGTAGTGAACAGCGCGCTGACCGCGCCGCCAAACGAATGCGCCACCAGCACGAAGCGTTCCGGCGCGCCCACGGCAGCGAGCAAGGCGCTCACATCAGCGCACAACTCATCGGCGTCGTAACGCGAATGCGGCGCGTCGGACAAACCATGCCCGCGCAAATCGAGCGCAATCACGCGGCTGTCGTAATGAAAATGATCGAGCTGAAAGTGCCAGTAAGCCGCGCGCCCGCCGAAGCCGTGAACGAACACCAGTGTGCGCAGGGCATCGCGCGGGCCGGCATCGATCACAGAGAAACGCACCACACTGCCATCGGGCTGCGGCAGCGGCACGGTGCGGCGGTATAAATCAACGTCCATCGTCATGAGACTCTTTCGCGCTGTTTCGCGCGGTTCGTTATGATGTGTCCCGCCTTCAGTGCATGCTCCTATCCACACCCACCCACCCACGCCCACCCACGCCCAACACCAACCCCATGCGCTTATTCAGACTCTATACCAAACCCAATGGCGACTCCGCCCTCGACCGCCACGAAATCCCGATGACCGGCATCGAGCGCCCGATCTCGGCCACCTTCCCGTGCGAATCAGTGTTCTTCCGCGACACGCCAGAACGCCACGTGCAAAGCTGGCACAACGCGCCGCGCCGCCAGCTCATCGTGCTCACCACGGGTCTGATGGAAATCGAAACCAGTGGCGGCAAGCGCACCGTGTGCCAGCCCGGTGATCTGATCTTCGCCGAAGATTTCACCGGCCAGGGCCACATCACGCGCTCGCTGCGCGGCGTGCGCGGCTTCATGCATCTGGTGATGCCGGATGATTTCGAGATCAAGGATTGGCCGCTGGTGCGGGCCGGGTAAGAGGCCGGCGCCAGAGGTCGTCTGCGCTGTCATCGACTGCCATTTGGTATATACTTTTTACTCTACTTTCCGGGAGCGCAAGGTGAGTGAAATCGTGGCCAAGCTCTTCACCAATGGCGGCAGTCAGGCAGTGCGCCTGCCCAAGGCTTTCCGCTTCGAAGGCAGTTCCGAGGTCGTGCTGACGCGGGAGGGCGAGCGCGTCATCCTGACGCCGCGCAAGCTGGCCCCGATTGAGCGCATGCTCAATGTCCTCGGAAAATTTGAAGGATTCCCCGAACGCGAACAGCCCATGGTGACCGACCGGCGCGCGGGTACGTGAGCATGCGCTACATGCTCGACACCAACATTAGCATCCAGGCCATGAATCACGCCGATGACACTTTGCTCACGCGCCTGATCGAGCGCGAGGGCGAAATGTGCATCTCCACCGTGGTCGCCGCCGAGCTGCGCTTTGGCGTGGCGAAGTCATCGGCACAGAAGAAAAACCGCCAACTGC
>JANOYK010000621.1:0-3466 GCA_031428855.1 Burkholderiales bacterium
TGGTGTTCAACGAAATCGCGCGCTTCATCTGGGGCGTGTCGCCCTATTACATGCAGGTGCCCAAGGCGCTGGAGGGTACGGTTGACATTCTCGGCATCGCCTATCCGAAGTACCGCTTCATGATTATTCTGGTCGGTGCGGGCGTAGCGCTGGGCATGTATTGGCTGATCCAGAAAACCCGCATCGGCATGCTGATCCGGGCCGGGGCCTCCAACGCACCGATGGTCGGCGCGCTCGGGGTCAATATCAAATTGCTCAACACGCTGTTGTTCGGTGTCGGCGCGGCGCTGGCCGGTGTGGCCGGCCTGATGGCCGGGCCAATCCTCTCGGTGCAGCCGGGTATGGGAGAGCCGATATTGATTGTGGTGCTGGTGGTGATCGTAACCGGCGGCATCGGTTCGATCCGCGGCGCGTTTTACGCCGCGCTGATCGTCGGCGTGATCGATACCGTCGGCCGGGTATTTCTGCCGATTGTGCTGCGCGAAATCATGGAGCGCTCGCTGGCGCAAGCGGCCGGCCCGGCGATTGCCTCGATGCTCATTTATCTGGTGATGGCAGTGGTGCTGGCGATCAAGCCAGCTGGTTTGTTCCCGGTCAAGCATGGCTAAAGCGCACTGCACGAAGCGAATTTTTCCAACATCAAGCACATGCTAAAAACGCTGAAACCCGCATGGATAGCCATCCTCGTGATGCTGCTGCTGGCCGGCTTGCCGGTCTATGCAAGCCTGTCGGGTCAGCCGTTCTATGTCACCCTGTTCTCGCGCATCATGATTTTTGCGCTGGCGGCAGTGGCGCTTAATCTGATTCTGGGCTTTGGCGGCATGGTCAGTTTTGGTCATGCGTTTTATCTCGGGGTCGGTGCCTATGCGGCCGGTATCCTGACGGCCGAGGGCATTTCAAACGGCTGGCTGCATCTGGCCACCGCGCTCGCCACCGGGCTGGTGTTTGCACTGGCGATCGGCGCGGTAGCGCTGCGCACGCGCGGCATGATTTTCATCATGATTACGCTGGCGTTTGCGCAGATGGGCTATTTTTTGGCGGTGAGCCTGAAAAACTACGGCGGTGACGATGGTCTGCCGCTGGCGGCACGCAGCGACTTCGGCCTGTTCAATCTGGCCAACAACACGGTGCTGTACTACGCCATTTTTGTTTGCCTCACTGCCACTCTGCTGTTCTTCTCGCGCCTCACCGGCTCGCGTTTTGGATACGTGTTGCGTGGTGCCAAGTCGAACGAGCGGCGCATGCTCGCGCTCGGCTTTCCGGTGTTTCGTTATCAGCTCACCGCCTACGTCATCTCGGCGCTGATCTGCGTGCTGGCCGGCTTTTTCCTGGCCAACCTGACCAAGTTTGCCTCGCCCTCTTACATGGCGTGGGTGGTGTCAGGCGATTTGATTGTGATTATTGTGTTGGGCGGCATGGCCACCTTGTTTGGCCCGGTGGTGGGTGCGATCGTGTTTTTGCTGCTCGAAGAATTTCTCTCCAGTTGGAAGCCAGGCTGGTTTCCCGCCATTGAAGACCTGGTTAACAAGCACTGGCTCGCCCTGATTGGCGTGTTTGTGATTGTGGTGGTGCTGACGGCGCGCCAGGGCATCTACGGCCAGCTCACTGGCAAGACCGGGCAGTCATGAGCAGCGCACCGGTTCTGTCGATCAAAGGCCTGGTCAAGCGCTTTGGCGGCCTTACCGCCACCGACCATGTGGATTTTGATGTGCTGCCCGGCGAGGTACACGCCATCATCGGCCCGAACGGTGCCGGCAAGACCACGCTGATTTCACAACTGGCCGGCGAGTTGCAACCAGATGCCGGGCGGATCGAATTTAATGGCATCGATATTTCTGCCCAGAGCGTGCCAGCGCGCGCGATGCTCGGCCTCGGGCGCAGCTATCAGATCAGCCAGGTGTTCCGCGAATTCACCGCGCTTGAAAACGTGATGCTGGCAGTGCAGGCCCACGCCGGGTCGAGCTTCGCGTTTTTTAATCCGGCCATCAACGAGAGCGCCCTCACCGGCCCGGCTGCCGAGGCGCTTGAGCTGGTCGGCTTGGGCGGACGCAAACACGAAGTCGCTGCCGCCATGGCGCACGGCGAGCACCGCCAGCTCGAACTGGCGATGACACTGGCCACCTCGCCCAAATTGCTGTTGCTCGATGAACCGATGGCCGGCATGAGCCAGGCCGAGTCTGAATCGATGATTGCGTTATTGAAGCGCCTCAAGGGGCGTTACGCCATCGCCCTGGTCGAGCACGACATGGATGCCGTGTTCGCCCTGGCCGACCGCATCACCGTGCTGGTCTACGGCAAGGTCATCGCCTGCGGCGCGCCCGGCGAGATTCGCAACAATGCGGCGGTGAAGGATGCTTACCTGGGCGATCAGGAGGAAGCGCTATGAGCGCGGCCACCGGTATCAGCCAGAGTGGCAACAACGGCAGCGACCGTGACGGCAGTCGTGGCAACAGCGGTGGCAACAGCGGTGGCAACAGCGGCGGCAATAGTCTTGGCAACAACCGTGGCAACGGTGGCGACAGCACACCGTTTCTCGAAGTCAACAACATCGAAGCCTTCTACGGCTCAAGCCAGGCCTTGTACGGCATGTCGTTCGCGCTGCGCCAGGGCGAATTTGCCACCCTGCTTGGCCGTAACGGCATGGGCAAGAGCACCACGGTAAAAAGCATCATGGGCATGATGGCGCCGAGCACCGGCAGCATCCGCTTCGCCGGACACGCGCTCCATACCCTGCCGTCCTACCGCGTCGCGCAACTCGGGCTGGGCCTGGTGCCAGAGGGCCGCCAGGTCTTCCCCAATTTATCGGTGCGCGAAAATCTGGTGGCGACCGCCAACAACCGCTGCGGTGCCAAGCAGCCGTGGACGCTGGAAAAGGTCTATGCGCTGTTCCCGCGCTTGCAGGAACGCGAGCGCAACCTGGGTGCCAACCTGTCAGGCGGTGAACAGCAAATGCTCGCCATCGGACGCGCGCTGATGACCAACCCGCGCCTGCTGATTCTTGACGAGGCAACCGAAGGCCTGGCACCGCTGATCCGCCAGGAGATCTGGAATTGCCTGGCGCAGTTAAAAGCGCTCGGGCAGACCGTGATCGTGATCGACAAAAACATCGGCCCGCTGCTGCGCCTGGCCGACAACCATCACATCGTTGAAAAAGGGCGCGTGGTGTGGAGCGGTGATTCGGTCGCGTTGCGCGCGCAGCCGGCGCTGCTGCATCAGTACGTCGGCGTGTAGCTGCGTCCGCCCCCGGTATATTTGGCCGTCACGCCAAGAGCCTTGTCCACCAAGGGTTTGCGGGCAGTGCCGCATGCAGGCCGGTGCTGCGTCAAGTCATCAGCCGGTGCCGGTGCCGCAGCTCTGCCGGAAAATCACACCAGCGATCGAGTTCGCACGCGCTACCCAAGCGCCGCTACACCAGCGCCTGCACCACTGCACACGCCGCCTGATAACGCGGTAACGCCGCCAACTG
>JANOYK010000622.1:0-2399 GCA_031428855.1 Burkholderiales bacterium
AATCCGCTGTGCTGGGCCTGGTTGGCGCCGGCGGCCTCGGCATGGCGCTCGATACCGCGATCAACCTGTTTCAGTGGGATCGGGTTGCGCTGATTCTCGTCACGATATTTGCTGTGGTGATCGTGGCTGAAATCGTTGTTACCGAGGTACGTCGGCGCATCATTTGAAACACTGCGCAGTCCCCACTTCGCAACCTTCTACTCCCTCTACTCAAGCGAGTCCTATATGACTGTTGACGCCAAAGACCTGTTGGGTGCCTGGCACCTGGTGAGCTGGTCACTCGTCTACGCCGATGGCCGCCCGCCCGAGTACCCGCTCGGTGCCGACGCCACCGGCATCCTCATGTACACCTCAGACGGCCATGTCAGCGCCTTGCTGATGCGCAAGACACGCCCGGCGCAAGCCCCGGCTAACCCTGCCGAAGCGGCAGCGGCCTATGCCGACAGCTTCGCCTATTCGGGGCGCTACACCGTGCGCGACGGTGCCGCGTACCACGCCATCGAAGTCTCGACCAACCCGGCGCTGGTGGGTGTCACCTCCACCCGGCACATCGACATGACCGGCGCGCGGCTCACGCTGTCAGGCCCGGACTTCGCCGCAGGCAGTTCGCGGACCCAGCGGATTGCCTGGCGGCGCCCCTAGCCGGAACGCAGATGTGGCCGGAAACCCTTGTCCACCAACGGTTTCCGACCTATCACCTTCAGACGCTGCCGAAACACGCTCGCCGGGGTTCAGTGATTGATCTCAGTGATTGGTCTCAGTGATTGTCCCGCGGCACCCCAAAGGTCGCGTGGATCTTCTGGTACTTCACGGCCGGCTTCAACACCATGCCGTTCGATAACTCATCAACAATGCCGCGCTGAATTTCCTGCCACGGGGTTTGGCTCTTGGGAAATTTGTAGCCGCCCTTGGCCTTGAGTGCGGCGTGGCGCTTGGCGAGTTCTTCGGCTGAAATCAAAATATTCGCGCTGCGCTTTTTCAGATCGATACGCACCCGGTCGCCGGTTTTCAGGATTGCGAGGCCGCCGCCGGTGGCCGCTTCGGGCGAGGCGTTGAGAATCGAGGGTGAGCCCGATGTACCCGATTGCCGGCCATCACCAATGCACGGCAGCGAGGTGATGCCTTTCTTGAGCAGATACGCAGGGGGCCGCATGTTGACCACCTCGGCCGAGCCGGGGTAGCCAATCGGGCCGACGCCGCGAATGAACAGGATGGTGTTGGCGTCGATCTTCTGTTTCGGATCGTCGATGCGGCGGTGGTAATCCTCCGGGCCGTCGAACACGATGGCGCTGCCTTCAAACGCCATCGGGTCTTGCGGGTTCGACAGATAGCGCTGGCGAAACTCGGGTGTGATGACGCTGGTCTTCATGATGGCCGAGTCGAACAGGTTGCCTTTCATGTTGAGGAAGCCGGCCTTTTTTTGCATCGGTTTGGTGAACGGGAAAATCACCTTGGGCTCGCTGGTGAATTTGCCTTTGCAGTTCTCGGTGAGCGTCTTGCCATTGGCGGTCAGCGCCGGTTTGATCTTGCCTTGCGCAATCAGCTCGGCCACCACCGCAGGCACGCCGCCGGCGCGGTAAAAATCTTCGCCGAGGTCTTCGCCGGCCGGTTGCAGGTTGACGATCAGCGGCAGGTCGTAGCCGAGCTTCTCCCAGTCATCATTGTCGAGTTTCACGCCGATGTGGCGCGCAATCGCGTTCACATGGATCGGCGCGTTGGTCGAGCCGCCAATCGCCGAGTTCACCGCGATGGTGTTCTCGAACGCATTGCGCGTGAGGATGTCGGACGGCTTGAGGTTTTCCCACACCATCGCGACGATGCGTTTGCCGGTGAGGTAAGCCATCTCCTGGCGGTCACGGTAGGGCGCAGGAATGGCGGCGCTGCCGGGCAGGGTCATGCCCATCGCCTCGGCCAGCGAGTTCATGGTGGAGGCGGTGCCCATGGTGTTGCAGTGGCCGGTGGAGGGGGCAGACGAGGCGACCAGTTTCAAGAACTGCTGATAGTCGATCTTGCCCGCAGCCATCAGCTCGCGCGCTTTCCAGACGATGGTGCCCGAGCCAGTGCGCTCGCCGTTGAACCAGCCGTTGAGCATTGGCCCGGAGTTGAGCGCGATGGCGGGGATGTCGACCGTGGCCGCCGCCATGATTTGCGCAGGCGTGGTCTTGTCGCAGCCGGTGGTCAGCACCACGCCATCAATCGGATAGCCGTAGAGCATCTCGACCAGGGACAGGTATTGCAGATTGCGGTCGAGTGCGGCGGTGGGGCGCTTGCAGGTTTCCTGGATCGGATGGATCGGGAATTCGAGCACGATGCCACCAGCGTCGCGCACGCCTTCGCGGATGCGCTCAGCCAATACGATGTGATGGCGGTTGCAGGGCGAGATGTCTGAGCCGGACTGC
>JANOYK010000623.1:0-7014 GCA_031428855.1 Burkholderiales bacterium
TGCGCGGGCGCGACCCCGAACAGCCAGTGCGCCTCAATCACCTCCAGGCCCTTGTTCATCATGGTCGCCGAGTCGACCGAAATCTTCGGGCCCATCACCCAGTTCGGGTGCGCCACTGCCTGGGCCGGCGTCACCGCCGCCAGCTCATGGGCCTGCGCTGTGCGAAACGGCCCGCCCGAGGCGGTGAGCAAAATCCTGCGCACCCCTTCACCGGCCAACCCGCGCACAAACCCTTTGGGCAGAGACTGAAAGATGGCGTTGTGCTCGCTATCAACCGGCAGCAACTGCGCGCCGCTTTTTGCCACCGCATCGAGGAAGATCGGGCCAGTCATGACCAGCGCTTCCTTGTTCGCCAGCAAGATCCGTTTGCCGGCCTGCGCCGCCGCCAAGGTGGAAGGCAGCCCGGCGGCACCGACAATCGCCGCGATCACGGTATCGGCTTCGGGCGCTTGCGCGGCAGCGATGGCAGCCGCTTCGCCGACCTGCACCTCCACCGTGCAACCGGCGGCACGCAATGCGGTGCGCAGCCGCGCTGCTGCCGCCTGGTCCATCAACACCACGCAGCGGGGACGGTGCGCGAGGCACTGGCGCAGCAAAATATCATCCCGGCTGTTGGCGACCAGCGCGTGCAGCGAAAAGCGCTGCGGATGACGGGCGATCACATCGAGCGCGCTCTCGCCGATGGAGCCAGTGCTGCCCAGAATCGTGATGCAGCGCTTCACAGTTTGCCGCTCCAGATCAGCAGCAAAGCCGCGACCGGCAGGGTGGAAGTGAGCGAGTCGATCCGGTCCAGCACCCCGCCGTGGCCCGGCAGCAAATGGCTGCTGTCCTTGAGACCGGCAGACCGTTTCATCGCCGATTCAAACAAGTCCCCCAAAATCCCGGTGGCGGTGAGCAGCGCGCCCACCGTCAGCATGGCTGCCCACCACGGCACGCCGGTCAGCAGCGGATTGTCCCAGTACAGATTCGCCGCAGCGTAGAGTCCGGTCGCCGCCACCGCGCCGGCCACACCCTCCCAGGTTTTACCGGGGCTGATCGAGGGGGCCAATTTGCGCCGGCCAAACGCGCGCCCGGCGAAGTAGGCCGCAGTGTCGGCCACCCACGCCAGCGCCATGATCGAGATCAGCTGCCACGGCCCGAGCTCGCGCAAATCGGCCAGCGAGGCGGCAAATGGCAGCAACACGCACCATCCAGTCAGCGCCGCGGCCCAGCCGCCGGGCCTGGCGGCGGTGATGAACATGGCCGGCACCGCCAGCAGCCAAAACAAAAATGCGAGACCATAGCCTGCGCGCGCCAGCGCCGGAAACGCAAACAGGATCAGCCCGCACGCGACACCGGTCGCCGCCACAAACAGCCACATCACCCTGCCGTCATAGCGCACCAGACGCGCCCATTCCCACGCGGCGGTCAGCACACCCGCAAGCACCAGCGCAAGCCACAGCGCCTGCGGCAGATAAAACAGCGCAGGCAACAAAAGCAGCAACAAGGCAAGCGCGGTAATGACCCGCGTGCGAAGCATTATCTGTCTGCGGCAGATGGCTCAAGATTGGCTCCCAGAGCCACTCTTGGGGCGATCTCTGACGGCCGCGCGGCTTCCCGCACCTGCTCGCTGGTGCGGCCAAAACGGCGCTCGCGTGCCTGATACGACGCAATCGCCTGATCCAGCGTGCGCTCGTCAAAATCCGGCCAAAATGTCTCGGTAAACCACAGCTCGGTATACGCTAACTGCCAAGTCAGAAAATTGCTGATGCGCTGCTCGCCGCCAGTGCGGATGAACAAGTCCGGCTCGGGTGCGTAGGCCATCGAAAGATGCGGCGTCAAATCGGCTTCAGTAAACGACGCTGCCAGAGCGGCCAATTGGGCCGGCTGCGCCGCCAGCATCGCGCGGGTCGCCTGCATGATGTCCCAGCGCCCGCCATAGTTGGCGCAGATTGTGAGCATCAGCTTGCGGTTATTCACCGTTTTGCTCTGCGCCTTGTCAATCAGGCGGATCAATTTGACATCGAAGCGCGACAAATCTCCCACAATTTTGAGACGCACGCCGTTGGCATGCAGTTTCGCCACTTCCTGTTCCAGCACCATCACAAACAGCTGCATCAGCACCGACACTTCTTCCTCCGGGCGGCGCCAGTTTTCAGACGAAAACGCAAACAGTGTCAGGTAGTCCACCCCGCGCTCAATGCAGGCGCGCACTGCCTCGCGCACCGCCTCGACCCCGCGCTGATGGCCTGCCACCCGCGGCAGATAGCGCTTGGTCGCCCAGCGGCCATTGCCATCCATGATGATGGCAATGTGACGCGGCACTTTGGGCGCAGCGGGAATCGTCTGGGTCGAGCTAAACATAGTCATGACCGGCGTGCCTTATGTCAATCAGCGGTCAGACCGCGAGAATTTCCGCTTCCTTGGCCATCAATAACTTATCGACTTCCGCAATCGACTTATCAGTCAGTTTCTGCACCTCGTCCTGGGCGCGCCGCTCTTCGTCTTCGGACACAGCCTTGTCCTTGAGCAGCTTTTTCAATTGCTCGTTGGCGTCCCGGCGCAGACTGCGGACGGCGACCCGCGCGGTCTCGCCTTCGCCCTTGACCACCTTGACCAGCTCCTTGCGGCGCTGCTCGGTCAGGGCCGGCATCGGCACCCGGATCATGTCGCCCTGGGTCGAAGGATTAAGACCCAGATCGGACTCGCGAATCGCTTTTTCGACCACGCCCACCATCTTCTTTTCCCACGGCTGCACACCGATGGTGCGGGCGTCGAGCAGCGTGACATTCGCGGTCTGGTTGATCGGCATCATCGAGCCGTAATAGTCCACCTGCACATGATCGAGCAGACCGATATGGACCCGCCCGGTGCGGATTTTTCCCAGATCGTTTTTGAACGCTTCAATCGATTTGAGCATCTTCTGCTCGGCCGATTTCTTGATGTCGGCAATGGTCATTGGATTCTCCTGCTGTTCAGTCGCCGCTCAATCAGTGTTGGCGCGGAACACGTTCCGCGCACAGGCACCATCTGAAGTCATACATGAACAAGTGTACCTTCGTTTTCGCCCATGACAACGCGCTTTAACGCCCCCGGTTTGAGGATCGAAAACACATTGATCGGCAATTTCTGGTCGCGGCACAGCGCAAACGCAGTCGCGTCAAGCACCTTGAGGTGTTTGATGATGGCTTCGTCGAACGTGACCGAGTTGTAGCGGGTGGCCGACGCATCCTTTTTCGGATCGGCGGTATAAACGCCATCGACCTTGGTGCCCTTCAACACAATTTCGGCCCCCATTTCAGAGGCGCGCAACGCTGCGGCCGTGTCGGTGGTGAAGAACGGATTGCCGGTGCCGCCGGCAAAAATCACCACCTTGCCTTCTTCCAGATAGCGCAGTGCCTTGCCGCGGATATAGGGCTCAACCACCTGCTCGATATTGAGCGCCGACTGCACCCGCGCTACGATGCTGTGCTGCTTCATCGAGTCTTGCAGCGCCAGCGCATTCATGATGGTGGCGAGCATGCCCATGTAGTCGGCGGTGGCGCGGTCCATGCCTTGCGCACCGGGCGCGACGCCGCGGAAAATATTGCCGCCGCCGATCACGATGCTCATTTCCACCGGCAGCTTTGCGACCGAGGCGATCTCATCAACAATGCGCTCAATCGTGGCGCGGTTGATGCCGTAGGCATCATCGCCCATCAGCGCTTCGCCGGAGAGCTTGAGCAAAAAGCGTTTGTATTTCGGGTTTTCAGACATGTTCGTTATGCGGCTTTCGATGTGATGTTCGATTTGACAATAACAAGAAAATGCGGCAAAAAAACGGCTGGAAACAGGACAAAAAAATACGGGCTGGAAGCCCGCATTTTTTACTTCTTGGCTGCCGCAGCTTGCGCCGCAACCTCGGCGGCAAAATCATTGACCACCTTTTCAATGCCTTCCCCCACGATGAAAAGGGCAAACGCGGCAATCGAGGCCGAGCGCGCTTTGAGCAACTGCTCAATCGTCTGCTTGCCGTCTTCGGCCTTGACAAACACTTGCCCCAGCAAGGTCACATCCTTGAGGTATTTCTGCACCGTGCCCTCGGCGATTTTTTCCAGCATCGCTTCAGGTTTGCCGGCTTCGCGCGCTTTCTCAATTGCAATGCGGCGCTCGGTATCAAGCAGTTCCTGCGGCACACCGGACGAGTCAAGCGACTTCGGTTTGGACGCAGCGATGTGCATCGCAATGTCTTTGGCCAGTTTCTCGTCACCGCCCACGACGTCAAGCAGCACGCCAATCTTGGAGCCGCCGTGAATGTAGCTGACCAGTTTGCCGGCGGCTTGGATGCGGGTGAAACGGCGGATCGACATGTTCTCGCCGATCTTGCCTACCAGCGCCTTGCGCGTTTCTTCCACGCTGGCACCGTCGAGCGCGGCAGCAGACAGCGCCGCCACATCCGCCGGATTGGACTTGGCAACAATGCCGGCCAAATTGCGGGTGAACGCCAGGAAGTCATCGTTCTTGGCCACAAAGTCGGTCTCGGAATTGACCTCAATGATCGCGCCCAATTTACCATCGGCCGAAATATCGATGGCAACCACGCCTTCAGCGGCCACGCGTGTGGCCGCCTTGGACGCTTTGTTGCCCAATTTGACGCGCAGAATTTCTTCCGCCTTGGCCATGTCGCCGGCCGCTTCGGACAGCGCTTTTTTGCATTCCATCATTGGCGCGTCGGTCTTCTCGCGCAATTCCTTGACCATGCTTGCGGTGATTTCCGCCATGTCTCTACCTTGTTTCGCTAAAAGTTAAAAATCGATCCAGATACTGCGTCAGATACTCAGATACGCGCTGTCTGCGGTGCCGGCCGGCCTTGCCATCCTGAAAAAAAGGGGCATTGATGTGCCCCTTTTTTCACCGGCCCTGCCTGCCATGCGCCGCCGGGGCGATGCCCGGATGGCGCGTCAGGCGGCCTCGACCTCGACGTACTCCTCGGTGCCAACTTCGACGATTTCGGTCATCACTTGCGCGCGCCCTTCGAGGATCGCGTCAGCCACGCCGCGCGCATACAGACGGATCGCGCGCGAGGAGTCGTCGTTGCCGGGAATCACGTAAGCGATGCCTTCGGGATTGTGGTTGGTATCGACCACGCCGATCACCGGGATGCCGAGCTTGGCCGCCTCGGTCACCGCAATCTTGTGGTAGCCCACGTCGATCACAAAAATCGCGTCAGGCAGACCGGTCATGTCCTTGATGCCGCCCATCGACTTGTTGAGCTTGTCGAGTTCGCGCTGGAACATCAGGCCTTCTTTTTTGGACATTTTTTCGAGCGCGCCCTCGGTCTGCATGATTTCCATTTCCTTCAGGCGCTTGATCGATGCCTTGACGGTCTTGAAATTGGTCAGCATGCCGCCGAGCCAGCGGCTGTCAACGTAGGGGATGCCGGCCCGCTGCGCTTCTTCGGCGACGATCTCGCGCGCCTGGCGCTTGGTGCCGACCATCATCACGGTGCCCTTGTTGGAGGCCAGCTGACGCACGTGCTTCATCGCCACGTTGTACAGCTCCAGGGTTTTTTCCAGATTGATGATGTGAATCTTGTTGCGCTGGCCGAAAATGTACTGGGCCATCTTGGGGTTCCAGAAGCGGGTTTGATGTCCGAAATGGACGCCGGCTTCCAGCATTTCGCGCATGCTTGCTGACATAAAAATACTCCGTATCGTTTAGGGTTATCCACCTTTCGCCAAGAGTCTGCCGGCCATCGTGCGTCAACAATGTCACAACACGGAAAAAACCGGAAAACACCCTAAAGGGGCGAAAGTGCGTATTTGCCAGCGGGGGAAATGGGGGAATGCGGGTAAACCCCGGGGCGAACCCGTGCGGGAAAAACCGCTTTCCAATCCACTGACAGCCCGCTATTATAGCGTGCTTTCACAGGCAAATCAAAGGGTTTGCTGCCCGCGGACCAAGCTAGCACTGGTGTTGATACGCCTTTGAGGCGTCCGCGGCCAGCCAACAAGCACAGCATGGGCATCACACTCAAAACCCCTGACGACATCGCAAAAATGCGCGTGGCCGGCAAGCTCGCTGCCGACGTGCTCGATTTCATCGCCCCCCATGTCAAGCCCGGCGTATCGACCGGCGAGCTTGACGCGCTGTGCCACGATTTCATGCGCGATGTGCAAGGCACCATCCCCGCCCCGCTCGGCTACTGCCCCCCCGGCTACCGGCCCTACCCCAAGTCAATCTGCACCTCGGTCAACCATCAGGTCTGCCACGGCATTCCCGGCGACAAGGTGTTAAAGAACGGCGATGTCGTCAACGTCGACATCACCGTCATCAAAGACGGCTACCACGGCGATACCAGCCGCATGTTTTACGCGGGGGAGCCGACCATCGCCTCGCGCCGTTTGTGCGACGTCACGCTCGAATGCATGTGGCTCGGCATCCTGCAAGTCAAGCCGGGCGCGCACCTGGGCGACATCGGCTGCGTCATCCAGCAGCACGCCGAGAAACACGGTTTTTCGGTGGTGCGCGAATTTTGCGGCCACGGCATCGGCCGCAAGTTTCACGAAGACCCGCAGGTGCTGCATTACGGCAAAGCCGGCACCTTGGCCGAACTCAAGCCGGGCATGATCTTCACAATTGAACCGATGATTAACGCCGGCCGGCGCGAGATCCGTGAGCTGGCCGACGGCTGGACCATCGTCACCAAAGACCACAGCCTGTCGGCGCAATGGGAGCACACGATTCTGGTCTCCGAGACCGGCTTTGAAGTGCTCACCGTGTCGCCTGGCATGCCGGCCATGCCAAAATCGCTCGAACCGCGCATCGCCGCGTAACCAGCGCAGAGCCTGAGAACCGCTCCCAGAGCCACTCTTAGGCCCCTACCCTGACAGCGGCAAGCGCCCCCATGTCTGCCATTCTCCAATCTGCGGCCAGCCTGCCAGTCACCCGGCTGCGCGCGGAACTAGCGCAGGAACGCCGCGCCTTGTTCGACGCCTTCCAGGGCGACCTGCGCACCAAGCGCTTGCTGCGCCAGCATTGTGTGCTGGTGGACCG
>JANOYK010000624.1:0-4903 GCA_031428855.1 Burkholderiales bacterium
CGAGGCGTTTGCGATCCGCCGCCAATATTTGGGTGATTTACCAATGGCCACCGGCCTGCAAGCCTTGGCAGGAGCGGGTTTACAAGGCCATGCCGTGGAAAAGCGCATGGATATTGGCTTTCCAGCCGGTGTGCATAAGCAAGGTGCGGCCCGGCGCAGCAGCTTTGTGTTCGACAACGAAAAATGGGCGCATGACGTAGCCCACGCTGCATTCGCCATCGCCTCGCATCCGGTCACGCAGGGCGAGTACGCCGCATTTCTCGATGCGGGCCCTGGCGGCAATGGCAACAATGGCAACAGCACACCACTGAATTGGCGCAAGCATGACGGCTGGCAGCAACGCGTGTTCGACACATGGCAGCCGCTGGTGCCGGATGCGCCAGTGGCGCATGTGAACGCGTTGCAGGCGGAGACTTATTGCGCGTGGGCCGGCCGCCGTCTGCCGACTGAGACCGAATGGGAGGCCGCACAGCCGCAGTTGCGCGGACAGGGCGCGGTGTGGGAATGGACTGCAACGCCATTTGCGCCATATCCCGGATTTAGCATTGACCCTTACGAAGAATATTCCGCCCCGTGGTTTGGCGGCGCGTTTCGCGTATTGCGTGGCGGCAGCGTGGCAACAGTACCGCGCAACCTGCGCCGCACCTGGCGCAATTTTTATACGCCGTCGCGTGGTGACATGTTTTGCGGGTTTCGTACTTGCGCGCTGTAAGCGCTATCCGGGGTTGTGGCTGAAATAACGTTGATCCATCGCGCCGCGCCAGGCAGTGTCAAGCAACAAGTCGCATAGAACGATCTGGTTGCCGCCGCCATCAAGGGTGAACTCACCGCCGCGCATCCGGCCCGGCTCACCGCGCCTGTCGGCATACAGCGCGCTCAAGCGTTGCAGCAGCGCCTGCTTGTAGAGCGTATCTTCATTGCCTGCCAGATGCGCGCCTTTGGTCTCCATCACCACCACGCGGCGCGGCGCATCCGGCGCATCGATCACGGCGAACACAAAATCGGGAAATACCTTGTCGCGCTTCCAGCCCTGTAAACCGTATTGCCGCCGCGCCACATTGCGGTGCCACCATTCGAGTGCGGCCTTGTCGTCCAGATAGCAGGCGAACGACGATTCAAAATCGTTCAGGCCGTTGCGGATAAATGGCTCAAACAAACTTTTGTCCACCACCCGCGCATCGTCACGTGTGAGCGGCTCGGCGCGCCCGTCGATCTCGAATGCGATCTCCATAGGCAGTTCGTAGTCTTGCGCGTCAGCGCGCAAGGCGAATTCGATGTGGCCTGCAGCCACCAGATCGAGAAAGCGTGCCTCGGCAAGACGGTCGCGCTCCGTCAGTGCATTGGCGCGCAGCGTCTCGATCATCGATGCAGTAGATGCCGCCAGCGTCGCATCGTCAAAACCCTTGTCCACCAACGGTTTCAGGGCAGTCTCAATCCACCGCCAGACGTGCCAGGGGTTCGGTGCGATGTCAATCAGGGCGCGCGTCAGCCGCGCGCGATCCAGCGTACCTGTCAAAAGCGAACCGGTTTCGCGCAAGCGAATCCAGTGCGGATCGAGCCCCTCTGGCATCCCGCCGGGATCACCGTCAAACATGCCACTCGCCGTGCCCTTGAGGGGAGCAGGTGCCCACGATGCCAGCAACCGGCCCGCATCAAACGCATGCCAATCGACCGAGGCGAGCACGTCGCTTTCATACTCGAGCGGGCGGCGCACAACGGCGGCACTGGCAGCACCGGCAGCAGCATCTTCGCCCACCGCATTAATCCCCGGCGCGCCACCAGATTCAGACTCCACCCACGTCACGCGCGGCAAAAATATCCGCGCCTTGGCAAACTGCGCACGCCGCTTCATCACATGCCGGCGCGGCACAGCATCGTTGCCGCCGTCGAACCTCACGGCACTGGCCAAATCTTCCATGCCCTCATCGCTGAGCGACTTTTTGATAGCGGTCACCACCTCGGCGGTGGTGGCGTCATTGCACAGCACATGGCATTCGTTGAGCGCCGCGCGCGAAGTCTTTGCGGTCTGCGGCTGGCGCAAAATGCGGCCAGTCAATTGTGTCAGCGCCGTGAGCGAGCGTCCGGCAGCAAGCGCGCACAGCACATAGGCGAACGGACAATCCCAGCCTTCCGACAGCGCCTGCTTGGTAATGATGGCGCGCACCTCGCACGCAGGCGAGAGCAGGTCAAGGTTTTCCGGCTGCGCCAGATCGTTTTGCTCCGAGGTCTTGATCGCGATCTGCGCCTCGGCAAAACCGAGTTGGAGCAAAAATGCCTTTGCATCCTCGGCGTGGATGCTGCCCGAATCACGCTGGTCTTTGCCAGTGCGCTCGACCTGAACCAGCAGTATCGGGCGGATGTAACGCGCTGACTCCGCCTGCAGCGCTTCGGCCTCGCGTTTGAGGCCATCGAGCCGCTCCACCGCCGCTGCGAGGCAGGCTTGCCAACTGCTCCAGGGTTTCACTTCCACATTGATCGGCAGCTTAATCATCTCGGCTTCATCGAGATCGTTGCCACGCACATCGACCAAGATATTCGAGCCGAGCGTGCGTCCGCTTTTATCGACCGCCTTGCCGCGCGGGGTCGCCGACAGCTCAAGCAAAAACGCCGGGTTAAATCCATCCAGCGTTGCCAGCGCCGTCTCGGTGTAAGCATGGTGCCCTTCGTCCATCACGACCACGGGCCGCACCAGACGCATCACATTGCCGAGCGACTCCTTGATGATCGACCCCTTGGTCGCGCGCGCATCTTCACTTGAGATGCCAAACGGCGCATACACATCCAGATTGGGGACGCGCTGAAGCAGCCCCCAATGCGCCTCAATGTCATCCTCGCGCGGAAAGAATCCATGAATATTGCCGCGGTCGCGGAAAAACCGCAGCGTCTCTTTCGACTGCCGCGAGGCCGATTGCAGCATCAGCACCATCACGCACAAATGGCTTTCCACATCGATACGCTGCAGCGGGGACGTCTTGTCCAGCAGTTTCACCCGGCCCGCCCCCGCCACGTTAAGCAACTGCCGGTAGGGATGATCGCGGTCACTCAAGGTCTTCCAGGTCTGCTTGAAAATCGCCTCGTTGGGCACCACCCACAGCACCAGCCCGCTTGAGCGTTGCAGCAACTGATTGAATAGCTGGCCCACCGCAGCCGCCGCGAGCAGGGTCTTGCCGCCGCCGGTGGGCACTTTGAGGCACACATTGGGAATCGCCTCGCCTGCTCCGCCTGCGCCACCGGTCCAGCGGCTCGCATGCGCCTGCGTTTGTGAAGTGGCCGGCAGCAAGCCGCCCTTGCGCAGCGCCTCCCAGGTCTTGCCCGGATAGTCACGCGCCTGCCGCAGCAAATCATCCGCGCCTTCCATCACCCGCAATTGCGCCATCTGCTGTTCTGCCTGGGCGCGATATTTGACTAACGCAGCCAGATAGTCCGACAGCGTTTTCAACGCCTCGCGCTGAAACCCTTTGAGTGAAATGGCACCGGCCGCATCGCCGTGCGCGGCATAGCGCGGCGGCTCCCAAAACACTTTGCGGTCGCCCTCCACGCGCTTGCGAAACGCATCGCCTGCAGTACTCTGCCAGAGCGAAAAATCAATTCGATAAATTAGTGCAAGTTCTTCAATCCGGCACCAGAGAGCGGAAAAGTCACTGCCGGACATCTCCGGCGCATCGGCCATCAAGTCGATGTCCGACTCATTGCGGTGGTCGCCACGCGCGCGCGACCCGTAAATCCACACCCGCTCAATGCCCGGCGTCGCCTCGAACAAACGAAACAACTTGTTGGCTGTTGTTGGCGCGACGCCAAAGTGTGGCGCAGTGTGAATGCCGGTCAAGCACCGCTCCTCAATTTCGACAGCACCTGCACAAACGCCAGCAGCGCGTGCTGACGCACATACGCGGCGATTTCAATTGCCTTGGTTTCATCGTACGCATGACTGACTTCATTGCGGCATTCGCGAAGTTTTTCCCACAATTGGGCGTCGGTGATGACCTGCGCCTGCAATGCGGCACGCAACACCGCAGCAGCGTAGTCCGGCGTGTTCAAGCCCCGCTCCGCCAGTGCAAATTTCATGCTGCGCCAAGTCATTTCAAACGTAAACACAAATCGCAGCAGCATGGAATCGCGCGCCTTGCGCGATTCATCGTCGTCTATCGATTCACGAAACACTGCAAGCGCAGCCGTCAACTTGTCCAGTTCCAGCGCCAGCCTCTGGTTCATATCAACCCTCCCGGTAAAGCGCAAACGGCAACTGCGCAAACTCGATGCCGTGCTCCAGCAATTGTTTGTGGCTCATGTACTTGGCCGGCGCAAACACCAAATGCCCCTTCAACTCTTTGCGAGCCTTGCCCCACGCCGCTATCTCCTTGGCGCGCGTCAAAGTCAATGCAGCTGCGGGTGACTTGAGAAATCCCAAGTCCGGTTCATAAATCAGCCACGCGTGCTTATCGAGTGCCTCGCCCAGATAAAACGCCGGTGCCGACTTTGCCCGCTTCGGCAGCGCCCCGCCAGTGGCCGTATGAAATAGCCAAGCACCAAGTGCGTCGAAGTCCGGCAAGTTTTCGCCCGACAACAGCTTCTCCACATCCAGCGGTTCGCCCAGCGTGCAGTAAGTAAAACTGCCGCCCAAACCCTCCACCCGCTCCGAAATGCGCTTCTCGCCCTCAACACGCAGCACGCCGTCATCTACCTTCACATTGAGTTTGTCGAAGCGGCGCTTCACTGCTTGCTTCTTGGCCGAATCTCCCAGCGCCATCTGTCCATCGTTCTCCGCAAAGCCCTCGCGCACCTGGATTGCATTGACCTTCTCAATCAATACGTCGGCCTTCTTCAATTGCGTCCAAGTGAGTTTTTCTTCGAACAGGGTTTCGCGTTGATTGCCTACCCAGGCGTAACCGTTGATGGCGCGGCG